>CAZOSE010000080.1:0-8139 GCA_964582385.1 uncultured Lachnospiraceae bacterium | reverse complement strand
GAAGTAGGTAAGAGACATAACTTGCCTGAAATTAATATAATGAATGACGACGCTAGCATTAATGAAAATGGTGGTAAGTACGCCAATATGGGTCGATACGATGCAAGAAAACAAATTGTAAAAGATTTGGAAAGAGAAGGATATCTAGTTAAGATTGTAGACCACAGTCATAATGTTGGAGTACATGATAGATGTGATACAACAGTAGAACCACTTATTAAACAGCAGTGGTTTGTAAAGATGGATGAACTTATAAAACCAGCTATTGAAGGAGTTAAATCCGGAGAAATTGAGTTTGTTCCTAAACATTTTGAAAAGACCTACTTTAACTGGACTAATAATATTCAGGACTGGTGCGTTTCTAGACAACTTTGGTGGGGACACCGTATTCCTGCATATTACTGTGATTCTTGTGGCAAAGTGGAAGTTGCTAGAGAAATGCCAGATACTTGTTCTGATTGTGGAAGCAGCAATTTTACACAAGATGAGGATACTCTCGATACCTGGTTTAGTTCTGCATTATGGCCTTTTTCAACTCTTGGTTGGCCAGAGGAAACAGATGACTATAAATATTTCTACCCAACCAATGTTTTAGTCACAGGATATGATATTATTTTCTTCTGGGTTGTTCGTATGATATTCTCTGGTTACGAATACACTGGCAAGGCACCTTTTAACAAGGTATTAATCCATGGTTTGGTTAGAGACTCTCAAGGTAAAAAGATGAGTAAATCCCTTGGAAATGGAATTGATCCACTAGAAATTATAGATAAGTATGATGCAGATGCCCTTAGATTTACCCTAACAACAGGTAATGCTCCTGGTAATGATATGCGTTTTTATTGGGAACAAGTAGAGTCTAGTAGGAATTTTGCAAATAAAATATGGAATGCTTCCCGTTTTATTATGATGAATATTGAAAAAAGTGATTCAAGTAGTAAAGTTGATAAGACCAAACTAACTGATGCAGATAAGTGGATATTATCAAAGGTAAATACATTAGTAAAAGAAGTAACTGACAATTTAGAAAAGTTTGATTTGGGTGTTGCAGCACAAAAGATTGAAGGATTTGTTTGGGAAGAATTCTGTGACTGGTATATTGAAATGGTAAAACCAAGACTATACAGTGAAACAGATGACACTAAAGATGCTGCCATATGGACACTAAAGCATGTACTGAATATTTCATTAAAATTACTTCACCCTTATATGCCATTTATAACTGAAGAAATATATACTTCTTTAAAAGAAACAGAAGGAATTAACACAGAAGACATTTCTATTATGGTATCAGACTGGCCCTTATATAGTGAAGAGTATAGTTTTAAAAGTGAAGAAAACGCAGTTGAGATTATAAAAAATACTGTAAAGGAAATAAGAAATATCCGTAGCGAGATGAATGTTCCACCTAGTAGAAAAGCAGCTGTATATATTGTATCTGAAGAAGAATCAATAAGAAATATATTTGAAAATAGTAAATTATTCTTTGGAACCCTAGGCTATGCAACAGAAATATTTGTGCAAACAGATAAAAAATGTATAGATGACGACTTTGTATCAGTTGTGATTCCTAAAGCAACTATTTATATGCCTTTCTCTGACTTGGTTGATGTTGAAAAAGAAATTGAACGTTTAGAAAAAGAGAAAAAACATCTAGAAGGAGAATTAAAAAGAGTAAAAGGCATGTTAAGTAATGAAAGATTTGTGTCTAAGGCTCCAGAAGCAAAGGTTGAAGAAGAAAAAAATAAACTAGAGAAGTATTCTAACATGATGGAACAAGTAGTAGAAAGATTAGAGCATTTTAAGAAGTAATTAAAATAAAGAAAACTAAAGAAGTAGTAAAAGCAAATAGAATAAGTCGAATAAAGTCGCTAGATATCAAATGAGTCCCAAAGACATCGTTTGATATCGAAAGCTAGCGACGAAATCTAGTTGCAATCAAATAGAAGTATATTTATAATTGATTAGAAGCTTGGAATAAGTAACTTCTTAAAAAAATCAAAAATTTCTCAACTAAATCTTGATTTTATAAGGAGTTGAAGGTATTATTTACTTACTACTTTGATTATGGAAAAGAGGTATATCATGCTTAACTTTGAAGAAGAATTAGAAAAATTTAAACCAAGTTTAGAAATTGAAGAAGCAGAAGATGTAATTACTCGTAACGACCTAACTGATATTACTGACATTATTAAGGACCTTATTAAAGAAAAGAAATCCGATAATTAATAATAGAAGTTTACGATAGACATACCGATTGTTATGCATTCAAGTAGAAACAGGCAGGTGATGAAAAACTATGAAATGCTATAACTGTGGCAATAAAGTTCTACCAAGTAAAGAGTTTTGTGAATATTGCGGTGAAGATTTAAGGGTTTTGCAAAAGGCTTATAGGTTATCTAATTCATACTACAATATGGGTTTAGCAAAGGCTAAGGTTAGAGACCTAACTGGAGCAATATTAGTTTTAAGAAAGAGTCTTGAGATAAACAAAAGAAATACTGATGCTAGAAACTTACTTGGACTAGTATATTTTGAGATGGGTGAAGTTGTAGCAGCTCTTAGTGAATGGGTTGTTAGCAAACATCTTAATCCAGACAGTAAGGAAAGCAAATACTATATAGAAGCTATTCAATTAAATCCAACTAAGTTAGATATATTAAGCCAGTCCATTAAAAAATACAATGCAGCTCTTGCTCTTGCCAAGCAAGGAGATGACGATTTAGCGGTTATTCAATTAAGAAAGGTAATTAGTTTAAATCCTAAATATGTTAAGGCTATTCAACTATTAGGATTGTTATATATTAATAATAAAGAATATGATAAGGCATTCAGATATCTAAATAGGGCCAAGAAGATAGATGTATCAAACACTATTACACTTAGGTACCTAAAGGAAATAGAGACATATGCATCTGAATCAATAGCAGAATCAAAAAGACAAGCTAGGAAAGAAAAACAAAAAGAAACAAGTGAATCATCGCCATTTGTAGTTTCACCTTACAAAGAAGAAAGGCCAAATATTGGTCTGTTTGTTAGCTTAATAGCAGGAATTATTATTGGAATTATTGCATCAGTAATTTTAATAGTACCTACTGTTAGAGATGAAGTAGTTAGCCAGTTTAGGGATTCTGAAGTTGAGTATAATGCACAAATTAGCAAAAAAGAACAGGAAATAACTTCCCTAGAGAAAGCAAACAATGATTTGGAAGATAGAATTACCCAATTGGAACTAGAAATAACACAAGCTAATGAGAAAGTAGAAGAAGTGGTAGATAATTCTGCTTATGATGACTTGTTAGAAGCAACTACCCTTTATTTAGACGGTAGTGCCAATAATAATTTAGATTATATTGCTGTATCAGAAATTATTTCAAAGATTGACACCAATAATCTTGATAACACAGATGCTATTAGCCTTTATAATCAAATTAAAGATGATGTATATTTAGAAGGCTCAGACCAGTTATATGATGAGGGCCATGGCTTTTATTCAGGAGGTAAATACGAAGAAGCATTAGCAGCTCTTCTTAAAGCTCATGAATACAATCCGACAAATGTAAATGCGATTTACTTTATTGGTAGAACTTATCAACGAATGAATGAGTTTGATAAGGCAATAGAATTCTATACAATATTAACAGAGGAATATCCTGCAACTAAACGTGCAAGAGAAGCTAAGACTAGATTGCGGGAAATAGAATAAATATTTATATCTAATTACATTACTAAAGATAAAATGTTCATGAAAAAGACAATTCTAATGATTGTTTCATTAGAGGTGTCTTTTTTTGTAATTTTAAACTTAAGAAAAGAAGAGTTAGGCATCTTTAGGACAAGTACTCTTCTTGGAATCCAAATGATATTATTATAAAATGGAAGTTAATAGTAAAGTGTAGTTAGAAAGGACGCATTTATGAAGGATATGAGAAACAAAAACCGAACAATTATATCCATACACGAAGATGTAAAGGGAGAGTTTGAATTAATAGGTAACAATCTAATAATAAAGTTAGGAGAAGACCTAGATCATCATAATGCTCTTCATATTAGAAAACATGCTGATAAAATCATTATGAATAGAAATATCAAACATATAATATTTGATTTTTCGGGAACAGATTTCATGGACAGCTCAGGAATTGGAGTGATTATGGGGCGTTACAAAAAGGTGATTTTTATTGGTGGGAGTGTTTTTGTAACAGGAATAAGTAAAAACATTGATAGGATTTTTAAGTTATCGGGTTTATATAAGATTATTAATAAATATGGTAAAGTTGAAGAAGCACTAAATGCAATTGATAAAAAAGGGAAGTAACAATTAAATTTACTTATGTGTATAGTTAACTAAACAGTAAAGCAAACAAGGAAATCACAAAGTTAGACCTAGGGAGGATAAGTATGAATTTTACAAACGAAATGATGTTAGAGTTTGACAGCAAATCGATAAACGAAAGTTTTGCAAGAACAGTAGTAGCAAGTTTTGTAGCACAATTAGATCCTACTATTGAAGAGATAAATGATGTAAAAACAGCTGTTTCTGAGGCTGTTACTAATGCAATCATTCATGGATACACTGATGAAAAAGGGAAAATAAAGATTATATGTCAAATGAAAAATAGGGAATTATTTATAGAAGTAAGTGATATGGGAGTAGGCATAGAAAACATTGAAAAGGCCATGGAACCCTTATACACAACAAGGCCTGAAATAGAAAGATCTGGAATGGGCTTTTCATTTATGGAAGCCTTTATGGATAAGCTAACTGTAGAATCGAAGATAGGGCAAGGTACAAGTGTGAAAATGTCAAAGAAGATTAGTGTAAAAGGGGATTAATCAATAAAATACATCCTTAACTGTAAGTGAAGGGAGTGAAAGAGTGGACAATATTGAATTGATTCGAAAATCCCAAGATGGTGATAAAGAAGCCAGAGAAAAATTAGTTCTTAATAATGTAGGTCTAGTATGGAGTATTGTAAGAAGGTTTATTAATAGGGGTCATGAGGCAGATGACTTGTTTCAGATTGGAATTATAGGATTAATAAAAGCCATTGATAAATTTGATTTATCATTTAATGTAAAGTTCTCTACTTATGCAGTTCCCATGATTATGGGAGAAATTAAAAGATTCTTACGAGATGATGGAATGATAAAGGTAAGCAGGTCATTAAAAGAAAATGCAGGAAAGATAAGAAATGCCAGGGAAAAGTTGACTTATCAATTAGGAAGAGAACCTACAATAGAGGAGATAAGTGAGGAAATAGACATAACTACAGAAGAAATACTAATGGCACTAGAATCTAACACAGAAGTAGAGTCACTAAACAAAACAATATATAGAGGAGATGGTAACTCCATATATTTAATAGATAAATTGCAAGATGGTGTGGAAGATGAGAGCGAAATAGTAATAGACAAACTTGTCTTAAAGGAAACAATAGAGTCCCTTGATGAAAAAGATCAAAAAATAATAATATTAAGGTATTTTCATGATAAAACTCAAACTGATATAGCAAGAGAACTTGGAATTTCTCAAGTTCAAGTATCTAGATTAGAAAAAAAAATTCTGACAAAGATGAGAGAGAAGATGACATCGCAAAGAGTCTAGTATATTAAAATTATAAAAAACAAATAATTACCAGTATATATAAATGGAAAAGTTAAATAATAAGAGTAATAAATATATAAAAAGCATCGGTATAAAAAATACTGATGCTTTTTTTGAATAAGTAGATAAAAGAAGATAGCTAAAAGAAGGTGATGACATGACGGCAAAGAAAAAGTTGGCAACATTTTTAGTAATTATTCTTATTGTAATTGTAGGTTTCTTATATTTATTTATGAAGAACAGTAGTGAACGAGATTACAGGGGTATATTTGTAGAAGCCTATAATAAGGAGGATGTACTCTGATATGAAAAATGAGTATCTGTATATTAAGGTTGATAAAAACAGCCTGGTAAACAAAAAAAATGTAACAATGAAAGATGTTGTTAAAATATATGGTACAAACAATGGTATGGTGAATGATTTAAACCATACAGAAATTTTGCAAATTAAAACAGATAGAAAAGCAAATTATATTTTTTCGATTTTAAAGATAATTGAGATAATTTCTGTAAAATATCCCAACGTTGAAGTGATTAATGAAGGTGAAATAGATTTTATTATTCACTATGAACCTTTAAAGGCCCAAAACAAATTAATAGAAGTTTTAAAAACAGTTTTAGTTTGTTTGGTAGTTTTTACAGGCTCTGCTTTTGCTATTATGACTTTTAATAATGATGTTGATGTTTTTAATATCTTTGATGATTTGTACTTTTTGTTTACAGGAGTAGAAAAGGAAGGAAAAGGCATATTAGAGATATCCTATGCAGTTGGTCTTCCTCTTGGAATAGTGATCTTCTATAGCCATTTTTCCAAAGCAAAAATTGGGACAGACCCAACACCTATGCAGGTACAGATGCGTTTATACGAAGAAGATGTAAACAAGACTATAATTGAGAATGCAAATAGGGAAGGAAAAAATATCGATGCTAATTAGACAAATCTTATTTATGTTTGTAGGATTTGCGTCTGGATTTGCAATTGCAGGAGGGCTTTTTGCATTTATCACTTGGATGGGACTGATAACAAGGTTGGCAACAAAGACAAACACTGCATCTAGTATTATGGTATTTGAAGATATGGTGGTATTAGGAGCTTGTTTTGGTAACTTGTTATATTTATATAAGCCTAGTGTACCAATTGGCATACCAGGAATCATAATATTTGGACTGTTTTCAGGAATATTTGAGGGTTGTTTATCAGTGGCCATAGCAGAGGTTATACAAACATTCCCCATATTTACAAGTAGGGCAAAAATCAAAATAGGCATTCCTTTTATCTTATTAAGTTTGGCTCTAGGTAAGGGAGTAGGAACCATTATTCAAATATTCATTAGGAGGTGATTATTATGACATCAAACAAGGCTATAACAGCAGCAGATGTAGCTATGGAAAAAGACCAAAAGTTGAGAGATGATAAGTATAATCAATTTGTGAAAGAGAAAACCCCTACTGCTAATCTTGCCATAAATATATTAAATGCCTTTTGGGTTGGGGGAAGTATATGTACACTTGGCCAGTTCTTAACAAATGTATATATGAAGTTTGGATTTAGCCAAGAATTAGCTTCTTCATACACTATTCTTTCTTTGATTTTTTTATCAGCTTTATTTACTGGCTTGAATCTATACGGAAAAATAACTAATTTTGCAGGTGGTGGAACTATAGTTCCAATAACTGGCTTTGCCAACTCAGTAGCAGCCTGTGCTATTGAATATAAAAAAGAAGGGCAGGTATTTGGAATAGGGTGTCAGATATTTACCATAGCAGGGCCTGTTATATTATATGGAACCCTGTCATCATGGATATTAGGGCTAATATACTATATTTTAAAAATTATAGGAGTGGTTTAAGATGGATTCAAATAGTAAAACAGAATTTAAATATGAACAATCACCTAGATTCAATAAAATGGCAGGCAAAGAAAGTATTCTATTTGAAAATCCTCCCTATATAATAGCCGAATCATCAGTGGTGGGAAAAAAGGAAGGTGAAGGTCCACTAGGAGCATATATTGACGAAATAGTTGAAGATGCTTACTTTGGAGGTACTTCCTGGGAAGATGCTGAAAGTAGATTCTTAAATAGAGCTGCTAAGCTTGTAATACAAAAAGCTAATCTGCAAAATAATGACATACGTTTCTTAATTGGAGGGGATTTATTAGGACAATTAATATCCACTTCTTTTGGTGTAACTGATTTAGAAATCCCATTGCTTGGTGTTTTTGGTGCATGTTCTACAATGGGAGAAGCTATGATTATTGGCTCTACATTAGTAGATGGAGGATATGCAGACAAGACCCTTGCAATTACATCTAGCCATTTTGCAAGTGCAGAAAAACAATTTCGTTTTCCCTTAGGATATGGCAATCAAAGAGCTCCTTCTGCGTCTTGGACAGTGACTGGAAGTGGAGCAGTAGTTATTACTAGTGAGCCACCTGCAAATAATGGCGTAAAAATAAGAATAAAAGGAGCAACAATAGGTAAAATTGTGGATTATGGTTTAAAAGATAATGAAAATATGGGGGCAACTAT
>CAZOSE010000079.1:3591-8750 GCA_964582385.1 uncultured Lachnospiraceae bacterium | reverse complement strand
TCTCCCCAGCTGTAATTTAACATATAATATCCATTAAATAAGTTAGCATACTTCTTGTCTCCTGATAAATAATTATATAAATCACAATTTATTTTCTCAGGTATAATCCGCCTTGCCCCTTTATTAGTATCTAAGATATCTGCTACATCATACTCGTCAAGTGTATCCTTTAGTAACATAAACACCTTACGACTACGAGCCATAGTAACCTTATTAGCTTCTTCATCTTCCCACAAGTGGGCTATTATTTCTTGAGGAGTTACAAAACCACCTTTTCTATGAATTAGAAGGGCCAGAAGTTCTTTAGCCTTTGCATGGGGAATTAAAATAGCCTGACCATTAATAAATACATCAAAGTAACCAAAGGTTCTTATGTCTATATTTACAGTTTGTGCTTCTTCTTTATCATAGTCATTTATTAATTGCATTTTATTAATAGAATGTTTTTTTAACTTTTCATTATAGAAGATATACTTGTTTTTACCTGTTTCTTTGGCATAGGATAGAGCTAAGTCAGCTTTTTCATACAAGTTATCAAATTCTGTGCCATCTCTTCCATATAGAGTAACCCCTATACTTATTGACAATTTTAATGAATCGTTAGTTGCACGAGAAACCGCCACATTAATAATCTCCAACTTTTTTTCTATAGTATCAAGGTCTTGATTGTTATGTAAATACAATATGAATCTTGTTCCGCTAATTCTACCAACTATATCTTCTTCTCCTATTATTAATCTAATAGTTCTTGCTATATCTCTTAAAACTTTGTCTCCAAAGGAATAACCAAATATGTCGTTGACCCTGGTGAAATTATCCACATCAACTAGTACTATAGAAGAAAAGTATTCCCCACTGGCCCTTTCCATCTTTTCAATTGACTTATCCTTAAATGTACCCCTGTTATATACCCCTGTTAATTCATCTCTTTGTGCATTGGTCATTAGCTTTATTTCAGATTGTTTCTGTTCGTCTATTTTCTTGCAGGATAACCAAAGAATATAATTAGTACTATATACATCTTCAAGTAAGTGGTAAACAACCTTTACCCATATATATTTGCTTCCTGATTTTATTCTAAAATCAAAAGTTCCTCTATTAATTCCCTTTGTAAATGATCTTAAAATACGCTTAGTAGATAAGTAATTATAGTAATTCTTTCTATCTTCTGGGTGTACCTTTTCTCCTATAATACTTACGTTCCTATCAAAGGAATATTCTAGATTAATATTATATTCATCAGGTATCTCCCCATCTATATCTTCGATTGTACCTAAGGTCAGGTTATATGTAGCATTAAAAAAGGTTTGATTACTACCAATCATTGAAAAATCACGAAATCTTCTAGCTTCTATACTTTTCTGACGCGAGCCTGTTATATTTCTAAAATAAATAATTGAATATAAGGGAACAATATCATCATCAAATACCGTCGTATATTTTACATGGTACCACTGCCATATTCCAAAGTCGTCTTTTGCTTTAAATACTGTTGATCCTTTTGGCACATCGTCTTTGATATTTGCAAAAAGGATAGCTAAATCTTTTATGCTTTCAGGTGCAACTATATCTGTATCCAAAAAAGTTTCAAGAGAAAAAGGTTTGTTGATATTATAAATAAAATAGTGGGATAAGTCATTACATAATATATAGGTATCAGTTTCGAAGTAATACTTAAAAATAAATTGTTTTGACCTTTCTGCTAGTAAAGAGATAACTCTACTTTCTTCTTTATCTAAGAGCAAGCTTTCCTTTTCCTCTTCTAGGTCAGTAATATCAGTATAAACATTATGTATTAACGTTCCTTCATCTCTTCTTAATATAACTTTAGATGATATGTTAACTATATGGTCTTTATCTTTCCCCTTTATCCTACATTTATTATTTGCCTGACTTTCATCCCATAATAAAGAGTCGAACTGCTTCTTTAATGAATTTAAATCTCTAGTATCTATAAACTCCCATGGATTATCCTTTACCAAGTATTCACACTCTTCTAATGAATACCCTGTAAGTTTACATATCACTTTATTAAAATATAAAACTGACCAATCTCCATCTCTAAACTCATATAGAGAGATGCCAACTGGTAAAGTCTCATATAGTTCTTTCATTTTTTGAAATGTATTTTTATCCATTAGTACTGTACCATTAATGTCCATGGTGCTTCCTCCTTACTATTGTGTGGATAAGCATCAGAAAGATAAGTTGTTACATATTTTATCAGTTTTTAAGGTGATTAATTATAACATTTTTATATTATTTTTACTAGAGCTTAATAATATTTTTATAATATCACATGATATCTTTTCATTTGTTGACCAAGTAGGCTCTAGATAGTAATATGTATATTAGTAAGCCAATTGGAAAGGGATGAAATTAATGGATTTATTCGAATATATGAGAGAACAGAAAATGGAAAAGGAATCACCTCTTGCTGCAAGACTACGCCCAACTACTCTTGATGAAGTTGTAGGCCAGCAGCATATAATCGGTAAGGATAAGTTGCTATATAGGGCAATTCAAGCAGACAAGCTTAATTCAATAATATTTTATGGACCTCCAGGAACAGGTAAAACTACACTTGCAAAGGTTATTGCTGCCACAACAAGTGCCGTTTTCAAGCAAATTAATGCCACTTCGTCAGGTAAAAAGGATATGGAAGCAGTAGTTAAGAATGCTAAAGAGGATATGGGTATGTACGGTCATAAAACCATACTCTTTATTGACGAAATCCATAGATTTAACAAGAGTCAACAAGACTACCTTCTACCATTTGTTGAGGATGGTACCATTACCCTAATAGGGGCTACCACTGAAAATCCTTATTTTGAAGTTAATGGGGCTTTACTTTCTAGATCTATAATCTTTCAACTTCATCCTTTAGCTAAAGAGGATATAAAGGTGTTAATTCTTAGAGGAGTAAATGATAAAGAAAAGGGGATGGGCTCTTATAAGGCTAAAATAGATGAAGATGCTCTAAACTTCTTGTCTGACCTTGCTAATGGAGATGCAAGAACTGCCCTTAACGCCCTTGAGTTAGGGATTTTGACAACAGAACGTTCAGAGGATGGCTTTATTCATATCACACTTGATGTTGCAAGTGAATGTATTCAAAAACGTGTTGTTAGATATGATAAAACTGGCGATAATCATTATGATACAATCTCTGCCTTTATTAAAAGCATGCGTGGTTCAGATCCTAATGCTAGTGTTTATTATTTGGCTAGAATGTTATACGCCGGCGAAGATATTAAGTTTATTGCAAGAAGAATAATGATATGTGCTTCAGAAGATGTTGGTAACGCAGATCCCAATGCTTTAGTAGTAGCAACAAGTGCAGCCCAGGCAGTAGAAAGGCTAGGCCTTCCAGAAGCAAATATAATACTTTCTCAGGCTGTCACTTACGTAGCAAGTGCTCCAAAAAGCAATGCAGCATGTATGGCAATAGAAGATGCCTTGAATGTAGTTAAAAACGAAGCTACTGGTAAAATCCCAAGTTATCTTATGGATGCCCATTATAAGGGAGCCCAGAAGTTAGGCCATGGTATTGGATACAAATATGCTCATAACTACAAGAATCACTATGTTAAACAGCAATACTTACCAGATGATTTAAAGGATAGGACCTTCTATAATCCAACAAATCAAGGTTATGAAGAGCAGATAAAAGCACATTTGAAAAGAATTAATGAGGAAGCTGAAGAATAGTACACTTATTTATTACTTTTCATCATCTTCATTCTTATTAAGTAATCTATAGACAAGCATAATAGCATAAATAAAGATTGGAATTACGAAAGTAGAATATAAACTTGCCTTAAATAAAGAATCAGAGTGGGGCGAATTTATAACCGCACTAATAAATGTTATTATATATAATGAAACAAGGAAAATCACTACTATTACTGCTAGTACTCTTTTTACTGTTTTCATACCTACCTCTTTCTAAGTAAATAATTGTTTATAAGCTAGAATTATATCGATATTATAACAAAACAAAACTTATGATACAAGAATGTATTTTATCATTAAAAAGGAGATGAACCCAATTAGCAAATATAAAATCGTATACAAGGGCGGCACCGCTGAAACTGAAGTCAAAAAATCAAAATTTATAGCTACGATAGCTCCTGCAAACACAGAAGAAGAAGCAATCTTATTTATAGATGAACTTAAGAAAAAATACTACGATGCCGCCCACAACTGCTCCGCCTATATAATAGGTAAAAACAAAGATATAACAAGATTTAGCGATGACGGTGAACCATCAAGAACAGCTGGTCTACCAATGTTAGATATTCTACTTGGAGAAAAGCTCCACAATACGGTTGCTGTTGTAACTAGATACTTTGGCGGTACCTTACTAGGAACTGGTGGATTAGTTAGAGCCTATTCCGATGCCACTAAAGAAGGACTTAAGAATTGTACCATTATAGAAAAACATAAAGGAATAAAAATCCACTTAAAAATGGATTATACCTCCCTAGGAAAAGTCCAGTACATCTTGTCAGAAAAGCAAATCCCTATACTTGATACTATTTACACTGATTTAGTGGAAATGACCTATATATCTCCTGCTGCTAGCGGTGACAAAATTCAAAAAGACCTCCTAGAAGCTACTAGTGCCACCATAGAAATTACCCCAAAATCCGAAACCTACTACTCAACTGATTCTGGAAAACTCCTTTTGTTTGATTCCTAGATTACATAAAGCTTGTGGTTTAGATATGTAACATGTGTTTTATCTTCTCTATCCTAATGCAAAAATAACTTTTGCTTTATTTTATGAGTGCAATTTGATATAATATCAGAATGAAGGAGGTATGTTATGGACCTAGGTAAAAATGGAATAACCAAAAAGCATCAACAAATGAAATCAAATGCCACAAAAATAACCTCAAAGGCAAAAGTTAATATCTATCGTTTGTTGGTAATTTTTATAATAATATTTGCAATTTTTGGTGGAGTTTCCGGTGTAGGATTTATAAAAGGAATATTAGATGGAGCCCCCGAAATTGAGCAAATAAGTGTTGTTCCAACTGGATATAAAACTAATATTTATGATAAAGATAATAATTTAATAGAGACACTAATTGGAGCTGGTTCAAATCGTGAGTACGTGACAATAAGCCAGATTCCAGATGTTCTAGAAAAGG
>CAZOSE010000079.1:0-3581 GCA_964582385.1 uncultured Lachnospiraceae bacterium | reverse complement strand
GGCCGTTATTGCTATTGAAGATGAGCGTTTTTCTGAACATAGCGGTATAGATATCAAAGGTATTTTTAGAGCATTTTTTGTTGGTGTAAAGCAAGGCGAGTTTGATCAAGGTGCAAGTACAATAACTCAGCAGCTTATTAAGAATCAAGTATTCGATGGTGGTGCTGAAACTAGTTTTATAGATAGATTTGTTAGAAAGACCCAAGAACAACAACTTTCAATAAAATTAGAAGAAGAAATGGATAAAGACCAAATCCTTGAATATTATTTAAACACAATTAATTTAGGTGCTGGAACATATGGTGTTCAGACTGCAGCTAATAGGTACTTTAATAAGGATGTAAGCCAACTAAATCTGTCAGAAGCGGCAGTTATTGCTGCTATTGCTCAGTCACCTACTAATCTTAACCCTATTAATTATCCTGATAACAATTCTGATAGACGTACTAATGTACTAAAAAACATGTTAAAGCTTGAATTTATTAGCCAGGAGGAATTCGATACTGCAATGGCTGATGATGTCTACGATAGAATTTTACTAGTTAACGAAGAATTAGGTGATAATGCTTACAACACCTATTTTATAGACGAAATAATTGAACAAGTACAAGACGGTCTTGTAGAGATTGGATATACTAAAGCCCAGGCAAGTAGTGCAATTTATAGTGGTGGTTTAAGTATTCACACTACTCTAGACTCTAACATCCAAAAGATTATTGATGATGTTTATAGTAATGAGGAGAATTTTCCGCCTTTATATGATGGCTATGCTTGGAATTACAAGAACTTTGGTAAAAATCAGCTAGGTAAGTACTCTTATTGGGAACTACAAGACTACCGCTTATCTGTTCAGAAGAGAAACGGTGATCCAATTCACTATCAACCTCATGATTTTGAACAATTCTTTAAAGATAACAATGTACTAGAGATTTACAATAGCTCTGAAGAATTAAGAAGTAAGTTCAATGAAGAAGAATTGGAAAGTTTCCTTAATTCTAACCCTAAGTTTACCCTTTATTTATCCCAAAAAGAACATGCTAGTTTCTTTATAGAAGCATTTAAGGTTGGGGTTATAAAAGAGGGAGATACAATAATTGGTGAGAATTATGATTTAGTAATCCAACCCCAATCTTCATTTGTAATTATGGACCAAAGTAATGGACACGTTTCAGGAATTGCTGGAGGTAGAGGACCAAAGACTGGTAACCGTACTCTTAACCGTGCTACTAGCGCAAAGAGACAACCTGGTTCTACTTTTAAACCGTTAGCAGCTTACTTACCGGCCTTAGATTCTGCTGATATGACACTAGCAACTGTAATAGATGATGCCCCTTATTCCTATACTAATGGGCGAGAAGTTAGCAACTGGTACGGACAGCGGTATGAAGGGTTATCCACATTAAGACGAGGACTTTATCGTTCTATGAACGTAGTTACAGTTAAGACCTTAGCGGAAGTTACACCTGAACTGGCTATGAATTATTTAAACGAAGATAATTTAGGATTTACTACCCTAGACCCTGTTAATGATGCTGTTCTCCCTCTAGCCCTGGGTGGTACATATGAAGGTGTTTATAATGATGAATTAACAGCAGCATTTGCTGCTATTGCCAATAACGGAATGTATACTGAACCAATTTATTATACCAAGGTTATAGACCACAACGGTAAAGTTTTAATTGATAATTTACCTAGAACTAAGCAAGTAATGAAAGAATCTACTTCATTCTTATTAATAGATACTTTAAAAGAGGTTCTTACTAATTCAGGTGGTACAGGTTCAGCATATCGTTTTAAAAACACTAATATGCCGATTGCAGGTAAGACTGGTACAACTACAGACAACTTAGACTTATGGTTTTCTGGTTTTACAAATTATTATACTGCTAGTGTATGGTCTGGCTTTGATAATAACTATAATCAAGAAGAAAGAGATTATCAGAAAAACATTTGGAGAACCATAATGGAAAATGTTCATGAGTATTATGATTTGGAACCTGTAGACTTTATTAGACCTGATTCAATAGTTACTGCTAAAATATGTACAAAAAGTGGTAAGCTAGCTGTAGAAGGCTTATGTGACCATTATGTAGGTGGTTCCGTAGTGAAAACCGAGTATTTTGCTAAGGGTACCGTTCCAAAAGAAGTATGTGATGTTCATGTAAAAGTTAGATTATGTGAGGAATCTGGCAAGATCGCTAATGATTATTGTCCAGATACTTCAATTAAAGAAACTGTATACTTAGTAAAAGACGAAGATTATAGTGTAACTACGAATGATACTGAATTTATTTTACCTGAGAATAATGAAGTTTGTGATGTTCATAATGCTTTAACAAATATTTGGGATGAGCTATTTCCTTCACCAGGTGTGACAGATCCAAGCATTCCACCTACTAGCCCAGGTGAAGAACCTACTAGCCCGATAACCCCACCACCTACTCCTACCGAACCTACCACCCCACAGCCACCACCTGCTGGTAATAATGGTAATGGTAATGGAAACGGTAACGGTAATAACCCATAAAACTTTCAAGATAGATAATTATTTTAACTTATACTTAATTACAAGGACATTAAGCATTATTTACTGCCTAATGTCCTTTATCTATATTAAAAACACTTATATACCTATTCTAAATTCATTACAACAACACATTGTATCTGAAGGCTTCAATTATTTATCTACAACATATTGTATCTGAAAGCCTCAATTGTTAATCAACAACTTCTTCTATCTGAAAATTTCAATTATCCATTAATAACATATCCTATAGTATATTTTATAAACCTATTAATAATTTAAATTAAAGTATATTAAGTATATAAGTGTTTGAAATATTAGCATTTTTACTCGTCTTTCAATTTGGGGTCAAATACTAAGGAAGCTAAATATCCAAATATTAATGCACCTGATACCCCAACAGCCATGGATGTAAAACCTCCTCTAAATAAACCTATAAATCCCGCCTGATCAATGGACTTTTTAACTCCTTGAAACAAGGTATTACCAAAGCCTAATAAAGGTACTGTTGCACCTGCTCCTGCCCACTCTGCAAAAGGTTGATATATTCCTATTGCTCCTAGTAATGCTCCTAGGCAAACTAAGATTACCATAATCCTACCTGGCATCAACTTAGTTGTATCCATTAATATTTGGACTATTGCACAAATTACTCCTCCTATTATAAAAGCTTTAATATAATCCATATTGTTTGACTCCTTATCTATATTTATTCAAATTATCACATACAATTATAGGAAGGACTTTTTTTATCCTAATCTACCTCTACAATTACTCCATGTGCTATACCAGGCATACTCTGACCTTCATTATAACTTACCTTCGATTGTAGGGAGCCTGTTGGGCAAAACAAAACTCGCTTCCATTCTTTTTCTTTTAATTTCTTGATAACATAACTTGTAAATGTAACAGCACTACATGCACAACCACTACCACCTGCTAGAGTGTCTTGGGTATCCTTATCAAATATTTCGATACCACAGTCCATATGATTACTAGATATGTCATAACCTTCTTGTTTTAACAAATCTATTAATATATCAGAACCAACATGTCC
>CAZOSE010000078.1:0-8788 GCA_964582385.1 uncultured Lachnospiraceae bacterium | reverse complement strand
TATGACCTTTGTTCGCAAATACAAAGAGCTGCTATTTCAATACCTTCTAATATAACTGTTAATCCTTGTCTAATATTATCACGCTCTAAAAACAAGCAGTTTATAAATATCATCCATACATTAATAAAAGGAAAGTATTTCAATTCTTTCTTTGCAATAAATGCAGCCTTTTTAGACATGGATGCATAACATACGAGTACATCAAAATAACTCCTATGATTAAAAACAAATAAAACACCTTCATCTTCTGGTATGTTGTCTTGGCCGTGGACAGTTAATTTAACACCTGATAAAAATAATATTGACCAAGAAACAAAAGCTACAACTTTTTGGGACCACTTGTCTCTCATGTCAAGATTAAACAAACCAATAATAAGTAATATAAGATAAAGGGGTATGCTTACTATAAAAAAAGCTAGTAAAAACAATGCAACTAATAAGGTTCTCATAATGACCTCCTATCGCGTTTTTTGCTAAGCTTAATTATATCATATTATTTGTACATTTAAAATATTATGTTATAATTAAGTTAATCATCAACATATGTAAATAATGTTAATTATGAAACTCACTAAATTGAACTACTTTTATAATTATCTTCAAATATAAATATATAATAAGGAATCTAAAAGTTCAATAGATTACAAAGGAGAATTTTATGACAGCAGGAAATTTAACCTTGCTAACTGACTTTTATGAACTAACGATGGCGCAGGGATATTTTAAAAATAATACAAATAATAAAGTAATTTTTGATGCATTTTATAGAAAAGCCCCTTCTGGAAGTGGATACGCGGTCTGTGCAGGACTAGACCAGGTAATTGAGTTTGTAAAGAATCTTCATTTCACAGAAGATGATATTAATTACTTGAGGAGCTTAAAGATATTTGATGAAGACTTTTTAGGCTACTTAGCTGATTTTAGATTTACAGGTGATATCTATGCAATTCCTGAAGGAAGTGTAATATTTCCAATGACACCTTTAGTTAAAGTTATAGCACCTATGATAGAGGCACAGCTAATTGAAACAGCAATATTGAACATTATTAATCATCAGAGTTTAATTGCTACTAAGGCTGCGCGAGTTTGCTATGCAGCTGAGGGTGATGGAGTTATGGAATTTGGCCTAAGGCGTGCCCAGGGACCAGATGCAGGAACCTTAGGTGCAAGAGCCGCAGTTATAGGTGGATGTATAGGAACAAGTAATGTTTTAGCTGCAAAAGAGTTTGATGTTCCGCCAATGGGAACCCATGCCCACAGTTGGATTATGAGTTTTGATGATGAACTTACAGCTTTTCGTAAGTATGCACAGCTATATCCAGGAGGTACAACTCTCCTAGTAGATACTTATGATACTTTACGTTCTGGAGTTCCTAATGCAATTAAAGTGTTTGAAGAAATGCGTGATGCAGGTACACTTTCTGATAAATATGGTATCCGCCTAGATAGTGGGGATCTTGCATACTTATCAAAAAAGGCTAGAAAGATGTTAGATAAAGCTGGTTTTAAAGATGCAAAAATTACTGCCTCTAGCGATTTAGATGAATACTTAATCCAGTCTCTTAAAACACAAGGAGCAGAAGTAGATTCTTGGGGGGTAGGAACTAATCTAATTACTTCTAAGGATGCCCCGTCATTTGGTGGTGTATATAAATTAGCAGGAATTGAAGAAGACGGTGAACTTGTTCCAAAGATGAAGATATCCGAGAATGCATTTAAAGTGACTAACCCAGGAAACAAGGTATTATACCGTGTTTATGAAAAAGATAGTGGAAAGATTAAGGCTGATCTAATAGCTCTCGAACATGAAGCTTACTCTAGTGATGAGGACTTGGTATTATTTGACCCTGTATCCACATGGAAAAAAACTTACTTAAAGGCAGGTTCATATACCTTAAGACAAATGTTAACTCCGATTTTTATTGATGGAGAGTGTGTTTATGAGTCTCCTTCTGTTATGGATATTAGGGATTATTGCACTAAAGAAAAAGATTCCCTATGGGATGAAACTAAACGTTTCTTAAATCCCCATGAAGTCTATGTAGACTTATCCCAGGAGCTATACGACTTAAAACATAACCTAATAGACGAAATTCACAGTAAATATTATAAATAGGTTTGTGATAGTAAAATTGAAATTATAAATAAAATTACAAATACAGGCTCTTGTCCTTATAGGATGAGAGCCTGTATTTTTAAAAAATAAAGAGAATTATGAATTATTATATCGAAATATGAGAAACTAAGTATTGATTAGGAATCTTTAAATATTTAGTAGGAGGAAAGGGTTATATGAAGAGAAAATTAATACATTTACCTTTTACCATATTGTGTTTAGTTTTTTTATATGGATGTAATAATGATGAATCTAGTGTGATGGAGTTAAAGCCAGTGGCTGATTCTAATAAAGATTTGGATAATGAACTGAGTCTTATTGAAACTAGTTGGCAGGAAAGTCAGCACGAAAGTCTTAGTGATATTACTAGTGTTAATATGGAAGTAGAGGAAGGATCAGTGAACCCACTTGGTTTAACACTTGTTTTTGAGAACATATCAAATGAGCAAATTATATTTGGAGAGGAATATATCCTAGAGAAAAAGGCAGGTAAGTCCTGGTATGAGGTACCAGCATTGATTGATAATTATGGTTTTAGTGAAACCGGATATGACTTACCATTTCATCAATCTAGGAAATTAGAGCTTGACTGGAAATGGCTTTACGGAGATTTGGAACCTGGAGATTATCGTATAATAAAAGATGTTATAGATTTTAGAGGCTCTAGTAGTTATTGTAAGGATTATCTTGCAAGAGAGTTTGCTGTAAAGTAAGTATAAGTCATTAGTTTTCAAGGTTTTTATCACATAAAAATCAGTATTTGACAATGACTAGAATATGTATTATTATAAAAAGTAAAGTAAAATACTATGATGGAGACAGTAGGAATTAATGAAAGGTAAAAGCGAGTCAGAGATAGTGAGAGTCTGATCCAAGTAAGAGATGTCCAAAAATCACTCCTAAGTAGCAGGCTGAAAGTCTAGTGATGACTAAGCTGTGCCGGTATCCACCGTTATATGGAAGCATATTAGTATTTTTTATAAAGATATAGTATGTAAATAGGTGGTATAATGATAGCATATATAGCTCTCATCCTGTTTATGGATGAGGGCTTTTTATAATTTAAACGAGATAATGAAGAAGGTTGTTAGGAGGAATAATAATGCATAAGAAAGTAACTACCGATTTAAATTTTGTTAAACGGGAAAAGGATACTTTGAATTTCTGGAAAGAGAAAGATATTTTCAACAAAATGGTTGACCATAGAAAAGATGGACAAGACTATACTTTTTATGATGGACCGCCAACGGCAAATGGTATGCCTCATATAGGTCATGTATTAACAAGGGTAGTAAAGGACGTTATACCAAGATACAGAACTATGAAAGGCTACAATGTACTTCGTAAGGCAGGATGGGATACACACGGTCTTCCTGTAGAACTTGAGGTAGAAAAAAGATTAGGAATAGATGGTAAAGACGAGATTGAAGAATATGGACTAGAACCATTTATCCAGGAATGTAAGAAGAGTGTTTGGAATTATAAAGGTATGTGGGAGGACTTCTCTGACCGAGTTGCATACTGGGCAGACATGGAGGATCCTTATATAACTTATGAGAATAATTACATTGAATCAGTTTGGTGGGCCCTTAAAGAAATTTTTGAAAAAGGCCTATTATATAAGGGCTTTAAAGTAATTCCTTATTGTCCTAGATGTGGTACTCCACTTTCAAGTCATGAAGTTGCACAAGGTTACAAAGACGTTAAAGAAAAGTCTATGATAGCTAAATTCAGACTTAAGGGTACCGAGAATGAATATTTCCTAGCTTGGACGACTACTCCTTGGACGCTGCCTTCAAACGTTGCCCTTTGTGTTAATCCTAGAGAGGCTTATGTTAAGGTTTTAGTACAGGTAGATGAAAAAGGAAACCTTGTAAAAGAAGGAGAACCTGTAGAAGGTTCTGTTAAAGAAGAAAAATATATCTTAGCTGAGGAATTATTATCAGTTATTCAAGGGGACTATAAAGTAGAAGAAACATATTTAGGTGAAGACCTAGAATATATGGAATATGAGCCTTTATTTAATTATGCCCAGTTGGATAAGAAAGCTTATTTTGTTACATGTGACAATTTTGTTACATTAACAGATGGAACAGGTATAGTTCATATTGCACCTGCATTTGGTGAAGATGACTCTGTAATTGGACGTACTTATGACTTACCATTTGTACAATTAGTAGATGATAAGGGTGAATTTAAAGAACAAGCAACTGGTCTTGCAGGAATGTTTTGTAAAGATGCAGATGAAACAATAATGAAGATGCTTTATGAGCGAGGTTTATTATTCGAAGTAATTCCATTCGAACATAATTATCCTCATTGCTGGAGATGTGATACACCACTTATTTATTATGCTAGAGAGTCTTGGTTTATAGAAATGACTGCAGTAAAAGATGACCTTGTTGAGAATAATAAAAAGATTAATTGGTTACCTGAAACTATCGGTAAAGGTAGGTTTGGGGACTGGATTGCCAACGTTCAAGACTGGGCTATTAGTAGAGATAGATATTGGGGAACACCCCTTAATATTTGGGAATGTGAAGATGGCCATAGACATGCAATAGGAAGTATTGAAGAATTAAAATCAATATCTGATAATTGCCCTGACGATATTGAATTGCATAGACCATTTATTGATGAAGTAACTATAAAGTGTCCTGAATGTGAAAAAGAAATGCATAGGGTAAAATCAGTAATAGACTGTTGGTTTGATTCTGGTGCTATGCCATTTGCACAATGGCACTATCCGTTTGAAAACAAACAAGAATTTGAAGATCATTTTCCAGCTGATTTTATAAGTGAAGCTGTTGACCAAACAAGAGGATGGTTTTACTCCTTACATGCTATTTCTACATTGTTATTCAATAAGCCAGCCTTTAAAAACGTAATTGTTATGGGACATGTTCAAGATGAAGATGGACAAAAAATGTCAAAATCAAAAGGTAATGCAGTAGAACCTATGGAGACTCTGGGGAAACATGGAGCAGATGCAGTAAGATGGTACTTCTCACATAATAGTGCCTTATACTTACCTAATCGTTATTCAGATAAGGCTGTTACAGAAGGACAAAGAAAGTTTATGGGAACATTTTGGAACACATATGCTTTCTATGTTTTGTATGCTAATATTGATGGGTTTGATGCAAGTAAACATACATTAGACGTGGGTAGTCTTCATGTAATGGACAGATGGTTATTATCCAAATTAAATACAATTGTTAAAGAAGTTGATAACTATTTAGCAAATTATAAGATAACTGAGGGTGCTAGACTACTAAATGATTTTGTAGATGAACTTAGTAACTGGTATGTAAGACGTAGTAGAGAACGTTTCTGGGCAAAAGGTTTAGAGCAAGACAAAATCAATGCCTACATGACCCTTTATACAACCCTTGTGACTCTTTCAAAGGTTAGTGCATCTTATATTCCTTATATGACAGAAGAAATATATCAAAACCTAGTTGTAGAGATTGATAATAATGCACCAGAAAGTATTTTCTTATGTGATTATCCTGACTATGATGAAAGTCTAATTGATAAAGACCTAGAAGAAAATATGGAGGCAGTTTTAGAAATTGTTGTCTTGGGCCGTGCATGTAGAAACACAGCAAATATTAAAAACAGACAACCTATTGGAAAGATCTTCGTAAAATCTAACTTCAAACACGAAAGCCAAGATGGTAATATAGAAGATGGATTATCTTCATATTATCTTCATATTATCAAGGATGAACTTAATATTAAAGAAATAATTTTTACAGATGATGTTAGTGAGTTTACAAGTTACATTTTAAAACCTCTACTTAATGTTTTAGGGCCTAAGTATGGTAAACATATAGGAAAAATCCGACAAAAATTAGGTGAGCTAGATGGCAGTAAAGCAATGGATGAAATCAATAGGGCAGGAAGCTTATCCATAGAAATAGATGGGGAAGATATAGTTGTTGTTAAGGATGAACTTCTAATTGAATCAAGCCAAAAAGAAGGATTTGTTTCTGATTCTAATAATGGAGTTACTGTGGTACTAGATACAAGCCTTACACAAGAATTAGTTGAAGAAGGTTTTGTCAGAGAAATCATTAGTAAAATCCAAACGATGAGAAAAGATGCTGGCTTTGAGGTTATGGATAGAATTACTGTATATCAATCTGGTAATGATAAAATTAAAGAAGTTATAGAAAAAAACAAAGAACAAATTAAGCTTGAAGTTTTGGCTAATGATATTGTTTTAAACGATACACAAGGCTTTACCAAAGAGTGGGACCTTAATGGTGAGGAAGTAACCCTTGGAGTAAAAAAAGAGATTTAATTAAATATAATAAAATATTATAAGGTTAGGGTTTCTTGGTGAGAGTTTACTGAGAGACCCTAATTCAATGGGTTTATAAAGGTTATGTGGTAAGTTATATATTTTTATAGTAAAAAATGAAGTATATACACCGAAAATGGTGTATAAAAATTTTTTTTCTGGTGAAAATATATCTAGAGGTGATGATACTATGAAAAAACATAACTTGTCTAATTTTTTTAAGACCAAGAGTTTTTATGTGTTATTAAGTGTCGGGACTTTAGCAATTTTAGTAATAGCAGTATTGGGAGTGTATCAGGCATCTAATAGAGATAACAATGAGTTTGCAGAGTTAGAAGGGGCAACGAAGAATGTATTAGATGAGAGTAACTCCAATGATAAAGTTCAAGCAGACAATGATAACAAGCCTCCGTCTTCAGTTACAAATAATAAAGGTGGTAATGATGAGGTGGAGGTAGTACAAAAAGAAACAGAAGCTAATGATAAGGTGAACAAACCAAAGGAATCAATTACAGATGACAAACTACTAGAATTTGATGAATACAATAATTTAAGTCCCGTAGATGGATCAAATACTACAGTAGAAACTGAGGCAGTCAAAGAAGTAATGAAACCTACAACCCTTCATTTTAATCATGAGGCAGATAAGCTTTTATGGCCAGTATCAGGTAATGTTATTAGGAAATATAGTATGGATAGTCTGGTGCATTATGCAACTCTTGCACAGTGGAAAGTAAGTCCTGCTATGTTGATATCTGCTGAAGAAGGAGAAGAGGTTTCAAGTTCAGCAGATGGTATAGTTACAGGGATAGAAGAAAGTGAGGAAACAGGATTAACAGTAGTTACCTCAATTGGAGATGGATATAACTTAGTATACGCACACTTAGAAGACTTAACTATTGAAGAAGGCGACAGTATTGAAAAGGGACAAATAATAGGAAGTGTTAGCAAGCCAACTAGGTTCAACTCTGTTGAAGGACCGAGTTTATATTTCCAATTAACTAGAGGTGAAGATACATTGGACCCTATGATGTGTCTAGAGTAGATAGCTAAGATATGTATTTGGATCAAATAATCAATATTGATATAATGTTATAAATCATAATAAATGCTGGGGTTAACATTCGAACTGACTAAGTTGCTTAGATTTAAAAGTCTAATTTATAGAAGGTCAGTTCAAGTGTTAACTCCAGCATTTATTGATTAGATTACTAATAGGAATCACATTAAAAGAATCTTAGAATATATTATAATAATGAAGGGGTAAAAGAGGAATAAGTAAAGTATTACATATCTAAAAAGGTCGCAACCGATATCCTTTTACCTTTTCTAATAAACATTAATAACACACTAGTTTTCTCGGTTGCTTGATATAGATATGAAAATGGCAAGTAGTATTAGACTGACTTGCCATTTTACATTTATAGGATTAATTGAATTTATACTAGATTATTAATTTTTCTTTTAGTGTATGAAGTATGAAGAATCTCATGAGCCTTGTGGCTACCAGGCTTTCCAAAGAAATTACTATAGAGTTCTTCTATTGCTGGATTCTCATGGGATTTGCGAATGGTCATTGCTTTATCTTTAGTATATAGTGCAGCAGCTCTTTTAGCAGGTACATTATTAAAACTTCTTATGCTACTAGAAACATGAGGCATTCCACCACCATTAACACAGCCACCAGGACATCCCATAACTTCAATGAAATGATAATCTTTCTCACCAGACTTAACCTTTTCCAACAATTCTTTAGCATTAGAGGTTCCTGAGGCAACTGCTACATTAATAGTCATGTTTGCAACATCATAACTAGCTTCTTTAATTCCATCAAATCCCCTAACTTCTTTAAAATCAACACTTGGCAATTCCTCATTGGTTAAAGTTTCAACAGCAGTTCTTAGTGCAGCTTCCATAACACCACCTGTTGCACCAAATATTGCAGCAGCTCCTGTAGATATTCCAAAAGGATTATCGAATTCTTCATCTGCTAAAGAGGCAAAGTCAATGTCCGAAAGGCGAATCATTCTAGCAAGCTCTCTTACTGTAAGAGATACATCCACATCTGGAACTCCAGCGGCACTTTGGTCTTCTCTTTTAACTTCAAGCTTTTTAGCGGTACAAGGCATAATGGCTACAACAAATATATCACTAGGTGCAATGCCTATCTTTTGGGCATAATATGTTTTGCTAGTTGCCCCAAACATTTGCATGGGAGATTTACAGGTTGATAAATTATCAATCATATCTGGAAAATAGTACTCACAGTAATTAATCCAACCTGGTGAACAAGAAGTAATCATTGGAAGGGTTCCGCCATTAGTTATCCGTTCTATTAGTTCGTTAGCTTCTTCTAAAATGGT
>CAZOSE010000077.1:0-8824 GCA_964582385.1 uncultured Lachnospiraceae bacterium | reverse complement strand
TTACTGGGAGGGAGTTATAATTGTATTTGAAGCGTGGGTTCGATTTGCAAATCGGTATGCTGACTTAGCATTAGAAATGGCAGAAGAAGAAAAGGATGAGAAGCGCAGAGCAGAGCTTTTAGAAATGGCTCGTATATGTAGAAAGGTTCCATATGAACCTGCTGAGAATTTCCGTGAAGCAATGCAAGCTTACTGGTTTACCTTCCTTATGGTTTGTCCATCACCAACATCTACTGGAGGTCGTTTCGATCAGTTCATGTATCCTTTTTATAAAAATGATATCAATAGTGGTGAACTAACAGATGATGATGTGCTTGAATTACTTGAGATTATGCGTGTTAAGGTTATGAAAATAAACCGTGTATCAGGTAAAGCAAACCGCTTAAAGAATGCAGGAATGGCAAAGTGGTACAACTGGACAATAGGTGGACAAAAAGAAGATGGAAGCGATGCAACCAATGAACTTAGTTACCTACTTCTTGAAGCAGCCTTAGATACTCACCTTCCACACCATACCCTTACAGTTAGAGTACACGAGAACACACCAACTGAGTTTATGGTAAAAGCACTAGAGGTTATCAAAGGTGGATTAGGTCTTCCAGCTTTTATTGGTGACGAAAGTTACATTAAGTATTTTACTGATGGTGGGCTTCCGGTTGAAGTAGCAAGAGATTATGTTGCAACTGGATGTGTAGATGGGAATATCCCAGCAGTAACAAGAACTCAAGTAGCTATATTTTTTATAATTCCCCAGGCTATGGATATATTTATGCATAACGGATTCTGTAGATACACCAATGAAATGGTTGGGATCCAGACTGGTGATGTAACCAAAATAGAAACATTTGATGAGTTTAAAGAAGGATTATTTGAGCAAATAAGATTCCTTATGGGTCTAGCTAATGAAAGAATTAATGTTGAGCTAATAGCAGAACGTAATTTATTCCCAGATGTGTTTAGGTCATCATTAATGAAAGATGGAGTAAAGACCGGAAAAGACATGTTTAACCGACGTTTTGAAATGGAAAACGCAGCTCTTCTTGGTGCTGTTGGAGCGGTTAACGCTGGAAATGCTTTGGCGGCAATTAAGAAGCTGGTTTTTGAAGATAAAAAGTATACAATGGCTGAACTTCTTGAAGGATTAGATGCTGATTGGAATGGTTTTGAACAAATGCACAAGGACTTTAAGGATGCTCCAAAGTATGGTAATAACGATGATTATGTTGATATGCTTGTATCAGATATTTATGATCATCATGCAGAAGTATGTCTAAGCCTTCCATGTGCATATGGCGACACATTAAAACCAAATGCTATATCGATTTCAGCCCATCAACCTGGTGGTGCAATAACTGGTGCAACAGCTGATGGTAGAAAAGGTGGAGAGATTCTTGCTGACGCGGCACTTTCAGCTGATCATGGCCAGGATAAGAGTGGACCATTGGCAGTGATACAAAGTGCAATGAAGGTTAAACAAGATGCTTATCAAGGAACACTTATGAATATGAAGTTCCATCCTTCAGCTATGAAAACAGAAGAGGATTTGGTAAAACTATCTAGTGTAATAAAAACATATTTAACCAATGGTGGTAAGCACGTGCAATTTAATATTATTAATCGTGAAGAAATGGAAGATGCCAAAGTAAATCCAGAAAAACACCAAGAATTAGTAGTACGTGTTGCAGGCTATAGTGCATACTTTACTAGATTGCCAGAATCAATACAAGACGAAGTAATTAATAGAACAGCTCATAAGTTATAAAGATAAGATAAATTGTTAATGTAAATTATCAAGATAATATACTAATGTAAAACAAATAAAAAAACATAAAACAAGTTATAGAGGAGGTAAAGAAATGGAATTATATATTTGCTTGATTGCTATTGTTATTGCAATTGCAATTGGATGGAAGTTTAATACTAATACAGGAATACTTGCAATGGGGTTTGCCTTTATTATTGGCGTATTTATTATGGATTTAAGGGTGGCAGATGTAATAGGTTTTTGGCCCACTAATATTGTATTTTTCCTAATTTCAATTTCTTTGTTTTTTACATATGCAACAAGTAATGGAACAATGGAACTTCTTGGTAGAAAAATGCTTTATGGAATGAACGGTAATGCCAAGTTAATCCCATGGGTTATTGCACTAGTTTGTGCTATAGTGGCATTTTTGGGTGCTGGAGCATCAACACCAGCTATTGTTGGTCCTATAGCTTTTACAATAGGTTTATCAGCAGGAATTCATCCAATTTTGATTGCCGTTGCGGTAGGCTGTGCAACATTAATTGGTGGAGACAATCCAATAAATGGTTTTGGAGGTGTTATTTCAAAGAATCTTATTATAGAAGCTGGCTATGTTGAAGAAGCTTCAGAAATGGCAATGTATGTTTGGATTAATAGTGCTCTTAAACAAATAGTAGTAATTGCTATAGCGTATATTATTTTTAAAGGTTATAAGGCAAAAAGAGTTAACGTAGAAAAACCTGAAGCTTATAATACGATTCAGAAAAAAACTTTAGTGCTTATTATAGCATCATTTATAATCATGATGGGTCCTGCAATTTTAAATACATGGTTAAGTGGCAATGTTTTCATATCAAAACTAGCTCAATTTGCACAACCTCAGGCAGTTATGATTATTGCGGCAATTGCTGCAATGGCACTAAAACTTGGAAACGAAAAAGAAGTTATACGTAAACTACCTATGGGTCCAATTTTAATGATTGCAGGTGTGGCTATGTTACTTGGTGTAGCAAGAGAAGCTGGATTAGTAGATGCTATATCCTCAGTACTAACGAATAATGTTCCAGTATTCTGGGTTCCTGCAATGTTAATAGTGTTCTCCGCATTTTTAAGTTTCTTTTCTTCAGGAACTTCTGTTGTATGCCCGCTTATGTATCCTCTAGTACCAGTACTTGCAGAGACACTAGGATTAAATCCTGTTATGATGTTTTCATGTATATTTATTGGAGCAATGTCATCTGCTTTATCACCATTCTCAACAGGTGGAGCTCTGGTTATTGCAGGATGTCCAGATCCAAAAGTAAAAGAACAACTTACACAGTGGATGATTCCAGTATCAGCAGTTGCAATTCCAGTTATAAGTATTATTATGGCAACAATAGGTTTATTTAGCTTTTTTAAGATGTAATTATAATTAAATCATGTCGTTCTTAAAGTTATTTTAAGTAGCTTTAAGAACGACTAAGTTTGGAAAATACTTTAGTTATGCTCTAATGTAAGATCATTCTTAAAGAATATGGAAGGAATGATAAAAATGATTAGTAATCAAGAAAAAGGAATTGTATTTAACATTCAGCATTATAGTATTCATGATGGACCAGGGATACGGACCAATGTGTTTTTAAAGGGGTGTCCTCTAGATTGTCTATGGTGTGCAAATCCAGAATCAAGAAAATTAAGTCCTCAATTATCATATAATATAGAAAAATGTACTGGTTGCCAGGCATGTATCGATGTATGTAATCAAAAGGCTATACAATTTGTAGAAGGAAAAGTAAAAACTGATCGTAGTTTATGCAATGCTTGTGGAAAGTGTATTACAAACTGCCCTACTGAGGCTAGAAGCATTATAGGCAAGACAATGAATGTAGATGAAGTATATAAGGAAGTTTCAAAAGATAAGTTGTTTTATGATACATCTGGTGGTGGAGTAACATTAACAGGTGGCGAGGTTCTTGTACAACATGAATTTGCAAGAAGTATACTAAAAAGGTGTAAAGAAAATGGAATACATTCTGCAATAGAAACTTGTGGCCATGGAAAATGGGAAGTACTAAAAGGGTTATTGAAATATACTGACATTGTCCTTTATGATTTAAAGCACATGAATGATCTTGAACATAAGAAATGTACAGGAGTAGGTAATGAATTAATACTTGACAATTTATCCAAATTATCAAAAGAACTTAACATTCCTGTAATTATAAGAGTTCCAATAATACCTGGATACAACAATTCAGAAGAAAATATGCACTTAATGTCAAAATACATATTAGAAAATGTTCCCACATGTCAAGAAGTCAATCTTCTTCCTTATCATAATTTTGGAGAAGGAAAGCGAGAACAATTAGGTCAGGATAATAATGATTTTCATACCTACACTCCAGAAGAGAATGAAATGAACAAGCTATTATCAATTCTAGGCTCATATAATATCAAAGCAAAATAAGAGACTTTTGTAGTCCTTTTTTTAATTAACAAGGAATTTGGTATTTATTTGAAAAAATGTTTATGGTTAATTGGGAAACTTTAGTTAGAGAGGAGATTTTTATGTCTAAATTTATTACAGCTAAAGAAGCAGCAAAATTAATACCTGATAATGCCACTGTTGGTGTTGCAGGAATAGGATTATCTGGTTGGCCAGAAGAAGTTGCAGTTGCAATTGCTGATAATTATAGGGAAACAGGACATCCATGTAACCTTACAATGAAGCAAGGTAGTGCAATGGGTGACTGGAAAGAAAGAGGCATGACAAGACTTGGAGTTGAAGGTCTTGTGACTAAATGGTCTGCTGCACATATTGGTTCAGCATTTGATATGCTTGACCTTGTAAGGGCAAATAAAATGGCATGTCATTGTTTACCCCAAGGTGTTATTGTGAATCTATGGAGGGAAATTGCTGCCAATAGGCCGGGTTTAATAACTAAAGTAGGACTTGGTACTTTTGTTGATCCACGTTTAGAAGGTGGAAAGATGAATGAAGTTACAACTGAGGATTTAGTTAATCTTATTGAGATAGATGGACAAGAATATCTGTTTTATAAATCATTTCCACTTCATGTAGCACTACTTAGAGGAACTACATCAGATGAAAACGGGAATATTACCTTTGAAAATGAGGGGCCTATTAACGAGGGTCTTGCAGTAGCACAAGCTGCAAAAAACAGCGGTGGAATTGTTATTGTACAAGTGGAATATACAGCCCAAAAGGGAACATTACATCCAAAGGATGTAAAAATTCCAGGAGCTTTAGTTGATTATGTAGTCGTTGCTACAGATAAGGCTGCTTGTTGGCAGACTGAAGGGGTGTATTATGAACCAGCATTTGCTGGAAATATAAAGAAGCCCCTTGCTTCTCTTCCTGTACTTCCACTTACAGAACGTAAGGTAATTGCTAGAAGATGTGCAGCGGAATTAAATAAAGGAGATATTGTTAACCTTGGTGTAGGTATTCCATCAGACGTAGCAAGTGTTGTCGCTGAGGAAGGTTATCTTGATGATATTTTAATGACATCTGAGAGTGGCTCCTTTGGTGGTATGCCAGCAAGTCTTCCTAACTTTGGAAGCTCCTATAATGCTGAGGCGAATGTAGACCACGGTTCAATGTTTGATTTTTATGATGGTGGAGGCCTTGACGTGGCAGTGCTTGGCCTTGCTCAGGCAGACAAAGATGGCAATATAAATGTAAGTAAGTTTTATATTCCAGATAAAAACGATAAAACAAAAATGATTGCAAGATTAACAGGACCAGGTGGATTCATTAATATTTCCCAAAATTCTAAGAAGGTAATATTTGCAGGTACATTTACAGCAAAAAGCAAACTAGAGATTGGCAGTGGCAAACTGAATATTATTGAAGAAGGTAAGGGACTTAAATTTTTAGAAGAAGTTGATCAAATAACATTCAGTGGATCTTATGGCGCACAAACAGGCCAAGAAGTTTTATACATAACAGAAAGATGTGTGTTTAAACTAATAGATGGAAAGATGACTATTATTGAAGTAGCACCAGGTATAGAATTACAAAAAGACATACTAGACCATATGAATTTTGTCCCTAAGATAGATGAAAACCTTAAACTTATGGACAGCACTTTATTTCAAGATAAATGGAGTGGACTATTTATATAACTAGAAGTAATAAAAAGATTAAAGAAAGACTCAAGGAGGAATAAATATGCAATTCACAGAGCAACATGAATTGATAAGAAAATTAGCAAGAGAATTTGCACAAAGGGAATTAACCAATGATATTCTAGATGAAGTAGAAGAAACAGAAGTATTTCCTGAAGAAATATTAGATAAAATGGCTAAGGCAGGATTTTTTGGTATAAAAATTCCTAAAGAATTAGGTGGACAGGGTGCTGACTTTCGTGCCTATGTAATAGTAATGGAAGAGATTGCAAGAGTTAGTGGTGTTGCAAGTCTTTATGTATCTTCGCCAAACTCTTTATCTGGTGGACCTTTGTTATTATCTGGAAACGATGAGCAAAAGGAAAAGTATCTAAGGCCAGTTGTAATAGGTGAAAAAATGATATCTTTTGCACTTACAGAACCAGGAGCTGGATCTGATGCAGGAGGTATGACGACATCAGCAGTTAAAGATGGAGATTATTACATATTAAATGGTAGAAAAACATTTATTACTATGGCTCCCCTTTCTGACTATGCAATAATTTATGCTAAAACAGATATGAGTCAAAGAACTAGAGGAATTTCTGCTTTTATAGTAGATATGAAACTAAAAGGTGTATCATGTGGAAAACCAGAGAACAAAATGGGTCTTATTGGTTGTGCTACTAGTGATATTGTTTTAGAAAATGTAAGAGTACACAAAAGTGACCTGTTAGGTGAAGAGGGCAAAGGCTTTATTAATGCAATGAAGACCCTTGATATAGGCCGTCTAGGAGTTGCTGCTCAGTCTATTGGAGTTGCACAAGGAGCATTAGATGAAGCTATGAAATATGCAAAAGAGAGAAAACAATTTGGTAGACGAATTGCAGATTTCCAAGCTATTAGCTTTATGATTGCAGATATGGCAACTAAACTCGAAGCAGCCAAGCAATTAGTATACAAAGCTGCATATTTAATGGATACTAATCAACCTGCATCTATAAATGCGTCTATGGCAAAATATTATGCTGCTGAAATTTGCAATGAAATTGCAGGAAAAGCTGTCCAAATACATGGTGGATACGGTTATATTAAGGATTATAAAGTGGAACGTATGTATAGAGATGCTAGAGTGTTTACAATATATGAAGGCACATCCCAAGTACAGCAAATGGTGATTGCAGGACAGTTATTAAAGAAATAGAAGGAGGACTTAGAGAATGAATATATTAGTTTGCGTAAAACAAGTTCCAGACACCACTGAAGTAAAAATAGACCCAGTAAAAGGAACACTAATAAGAGAAGGAGTACCAAGTATATTAAATCCTGATGATGCTAATGCACTAGAAGCAGCACTAGCAATTAAGGATGAGAAACCAGATACAAAAGTACAAGTTATTACTATGGGACCTCCACAAGCAAAAGATATGTTAAGAGAGTGTTTGGCTATGGGTGCTGATGAGGCATACCTATTAAGTTGTAGAAATTTTGGAGGAGCAGATACTTATGCAACTTCTAACACATTAGCAGCAGGTATAAGAAAAGTTGGTGACGTAGATATAGTTTTTGCAGGACGTCAGGCTATTGATGGGGATACTGCACAAGTAGGCCCTCAAACAGCTCAAAGACTTGGAATCCCTGTAGTTACATATGTAGAAGACCTTAAAATAGAAGAAGATAAAGCAATTGTTAAAAGACAAATGGAAGATGGTTATGAAGTAATCGAAGTTAAATTCCCTTGCTTGCTAACTGCAGTTAAAGAGCTAAATGAACCAAGATACATGAGTATTGGTGGAATTGTAGATTCATACGAGAAAAAAATCATAGAATGGAACAATATAGATCTTAATCTTGAACCAGAGGAATGTGGATTAAAGGCATCACCGACTCAAGTACTCAGGTCTTTTGCTCCACCACAAAAGGGAACAGGCAAGATGATTAGTGGAAGTACTCAGGAAGTGTCAGCGTTTTTAGTCAAAACACTAAAGGATAATCATTATATATAGAAGGGAAGGCGGATTAAGAGATGGCAGTAGTAGTAATAAAAGATAAATGTACAGGTTGTTCTCTTTGTATAGAAAGCTGTCCATTTGGAGCAATAACAATGGAAGGTGATGTTGCTGAAATTGGAGGAGCTTGTACTTCATGTGGTATTTGCATAGATGTATGTCCTTTTGATGCAATAACTAAGACAGAAGAAGAGATTGAAGAAAAAGACTTAAGTGCTTATAAAGGGGTATGGGTATTTGCTGAACAAAGGCAAGGAAAGCTTATGCCTGTAGTTATAGAGTTACTAGGAGAAGGAAAAAAGCTAGCAAAAGAAGTAGGTTGTGAGTTATCCGCAATACTTTGTGGCCATAACACAGATGAAATGACTAAGGAATTATTCGAGTATGGTGCTGATAATGTATATGTAGCAGACATGCCAGAATTAGAACAATATACAACAGATGCTTATACAAAAGTAATATATGAAGCCATAAATGAGTATAAACCAGAAATAATATTAATTGGTGCAACTCATATAGGGCGTGACCTTGGTCCTTGCCTAGCAGTAAAATCTGATACAGGTTTAACAGCAGACTGTACAAGACTTGAAATTGACCCAGAAGATAAAAAGATAATGCAAACTCGTCCAGCATTTGGAGGTAATTTGATGGCTACCATAGTATGTCCTAATCATCGTCCACAAATGTCTACTGTAAGACCAGGAGTAATGGATAAGGCTGTCCATAATCAAGGTAGAAAAGGCGAGCTAATTAAACTAAATCCTGTCTTTGCTGAAGGTGAGATACGCACAAAAGTAGTGGAAGTAGTAAAAGATATGAAAGATATAGTTTCACTTATTGATGCAGAGATAATCGTTGCAGGTGGACTTGGACTAGGGGATGAGCAAGGATTTATACTACTTAAGGAATTGGCTGATAAACTTGGTGGAACTCTTGCAGCATCAAGAGCAGCTGT
>CAZOSE010000076.1:4407-8919 GCA_964582385.1 uncultured Lachnospiraceae bacterium | reverse complement strand
ATATGGGGTGAGAAATCACTATATATAGTAAAACCAACATGCAGGCTATCATTTATAATATAAAATGTATACCACATTAGGAAAATAGATATAAAGGTAATTAAAAACAAGTAAACTAATTCACCTTTTGAAACACTAAAAGCATAATTGTTATTATATTCGTTTTGGATCTTTGGTGAAATAGTACTTTTCTTTATTCCTTTATAAAACTTAATTAGATAAAACAAAAGACAAAACAAAGTATAAAGGGGAATAGCTACCTTATTGGCAACTTTTAAAGGAGACTGGCTAGTCCTTGCTAAGTATGCAATTATATAAGTTGTCCATGTAGTTATAATAATACCCACAACAAAAGAGGAAGGAAATAATAGGAATTCACAGGGAATTCCTATATTCCTTCCCTTATATGTTTTTTCTGTATAAATCTTTAAATTGGGAAAAGCCAAGGAACAAACAATATAACCTACTAATACCGATAAAGCTAAGTAATAAATCCCCAACACTTTATTCCCTTCTTTCTGTACAAAAAACTACTGCAATATCTTCCTTGCTCTAGGTGCTCTAAGGGCACTAGCTTGTTGCATGTCTATACCTAAGAGTGGTTGTAAATAATGAATAAAATCATCTGTAACATAATTACCCTTCTTGTTAATAAAGTTATCTGGCATAGACTTAGTATGTCTTGCAACATTTTCAAAGGCGGTAATCTCATAATTAACAGAATATAAACCTGTTCTATTAATTGTAATTGAACCATCTATATTGTGCCAAATAGCAAATTGGGCAGCCTTTTCTCCAACTTCTCTTGCTTCTTTTTGGTCAACTTCAGACACGCATCCCAAAAATGATCTTTGTAAATATCCAAGTGTATCAGACCTTACTCTGTCAATTTTTAACTTGTCCTTAACTAGATTAGCCAGTTCATCTCCTAAGGCACCTGTACCAGATAGCTCCACGTTACCGTGAGCATCAACATCCCTATCTTGTAATACAGTTATTATTGGCTCCCCTTCTTCATTTCTAATTCCTTCTGATACTGCAATCAAACAACGACCGTATTTGTCATAAACAGATTTTACATCTTTTAAAAACTCTTCTTCTATGAAGGGTCTTTCTGGGACATAAACTAAATGCGGCCCATCATCAGGATACTTTTTAGCCATAGCTGCTGCTGCTGTTAAAAACCCTGCATCCCTTCCCATAACCACTCCGATATGTACTCCCGGAAGTGCTTTGTTATCTAAGTTAAGACCAATAAAAGATTGGGTAACAAACTTTGCTGCAGAGGGATATCCTGGTGTATGATCATTCATTAATAAATCATTATCAATTGTCTTAGGTATGTGAATTGCCCTAAACTGATACTCTTCACTTTCAGCGTACTTATTAACAATTCTTACTGTATCTGCAGAATCATTTCCACCAATATAGAAAAAATAACGAACATCGTGAGCCTTAAAAACTCTAAATATTTCTCTACAATAAGCTTCATCTGGCTTGTCCCTTGTAGAAAAAAGAGCTGAGGATGGTGTATTGGCAACCTGCTCTAAATTATTGGTGGTTTCTTGAGTTAAGTCAATAAAATTCTCATTGATAATGCCATTAACCCCATTAACTGCACCGTAAACCCTAGTAATTTGTGGAAACTTTCTTGATTCTAATACTGCACCTACCAATGATTGGTTAATTACAGCGGTTGGACCACCGCCTTGGGCTACAACTACCTTACCATGAAGTTCCATAATCTTACTCTCCTTTATATAATTTTTTATAGTTCTTGCTGTAATGCTTTCATTATTCCTGGAATAAATTGTTTCTTTCTAGAAACTATCCCTGGTAAATAAAGAGTTTCCTTTTCATCTAAGTCAAAGGCCCTTCTTCCAATTTCTTCTGCTCCATCACCCCATGCTAGAAGCTCTGAAGAACTTTCTAATATATCAGTTAATAAGAAATAAATCATATCAACATCATCTCTACGGATATTTTCTTCAACATATGGAATTAATCTTTTCTTAATTGAAGCTAATCCATCTTTATCCATTGAGTTTATTTGCCCAACTCCAACCCTTACTTTTCCTAAGTTGAAGGTCTTAAAATCTTGGTGGAGAATTTCATCTGGACTTTGTTTCTTTAAATCACTACCTGCAGAGAACATTTTTTTAGCATATTTGAAAATCTCAATATCAGCTATCTTAGAAAGTTCGTTAGCTGCATCTATATCAACAGTTGTACAAGTAGGTGATTTGAAAATCAATGTATCAGAAAGAATTGCTGAGCAAAGTATTCCTGCCATTTCTTTTTCTATTTTAATTCCGTTCTCCTTATACATTAGATAAATAATTGTTGATGTACATCCAAGAGGCTGGTTTCTAAAGAAAATCGGGTTGAGAGTTTCTAAGTTTCCAATTCTATGATGATCAATAATTTCAAGGACATCTGCTTCTTCAATACCTTCAACAGCTTGAGTCTTTTCATTATGATCTACTAAAATAAGTTGCTTTTGTTTTGCCCCTATTAAGTTTCGGTTAGATACCATACCCACATAGTTACCTTCGTCGTCAAGAATCGGGAAATACCTAAAACGCACTTTGGCCATTGTCGACCTAGCCTCGTTTAATTCATCTTCTAAATTAAAGGTTACCAAATTGTTTTGTCTCATAAAATGTCCAACAGGCATACTTTGGTTAATAACCCTAGCAACAGTGAATGTATCGTAGGGGGTTGTGATAATTGTACAACCTGCCTTAGTTGCTATTGATTTAATGGTTTTTGTAACATCTGCTCCGTCACTGATAATAAGGCACTTGGCATTCATTTCAATTGCACTAAGTTGTGACTCATAACGGTTACCAACTATGACCACGTCTCCCTCAGCTATATAACTTTCCATAAGTTCTGGATTAGCTGCTGCAATTAATATCTTTCCACCTTCTAAATACTCATCAAGTTCACCTACTATAAGCTCTCCCTCTAAGGTATCTACAATATTACCAAAAGACGTATTAGAGGTTCCTAGTAGACTACTGTCAAATATATCCATGTTGATTTTAGTAATATCATCTACTGTTATTAGTCCTTCTAAAGTCTTACCATCACTTAGGACCGGAAGAGTTACTATGTTTTCTCTTTCCATGATATTCCATGCTTCTTTAAAGGAGATATTATCCCTTATGCCTTCTATTCTTCTAATCTCCATGTCCTTGACCTGGGTATAAACATTGCCAAGGTAATCAGGTTCTTTAACATCAAAATAATCTAGGACAAACTTAGTCTCTGAATTAATTGAACCTGCCTTTTTTGCCACATAATTTTTGTTTTCTATTATGTTCTTAAGGTTTGCATATGCTATTGCTGAACATATAGTATCTGTATCTGGATTAATATGACCTATTACATAAATTTCTCTCTCCACTTTATTACCTCTTATATTCTATCTTAAATGTCTTTAAATACACCAATATATCCTAATTATCCTTAACAGCTATCGCTTCTACTTCAACTAGGCCACCTGCTGGTATCTTACCTACCTCTACACAAGAGCGAGCTGGTGCTACACCTTTAAAATACTCTGCATATATTTTATTAACTGTAGCAAAATCCCCTATATCATCTAAAAACACTGTAGTCTTTACAACATCTGTATAATCAAGTCCTGCTTCTTTTAATATCTCACCTAAATTCTTAAGACTTTGATGAGTTTGTGCTTCAACACCCTCTACTAGCTTACCACTTACCTGGTCTAGGCCTAATTGGCCTGATATAAAATACATGTTTCCTGCTTTTCTAGCATGAACATATGGTCCAACTGCTGCAGGTGCATTCTTTGCATTGATAAATTCTTTCGACATATTTACTCCTCCAATTCAAATAAAAGCAAATTAATATAATTTAATAATAGTCCATTTATCATAATTTGTAAACCATATTCATGACAATTAGACTATTTACACCTTGAATGAAAAGGTGTATTATTATTGTGGTTTAGACTTTTAAGTCATATTCACTATACAAAAGGAGATAAATTTTATGAGTAAAAGAGTTGTAATTGCACTTGGGGGAAACGCCCTTGGTACCACCCCTCTTGAACAAAAACTTGCTGTTAGGGAAACTTCAAAAGCAATCGTAGATTTAATAGAAGAAGGCTATGAAGTTGTTATCTCTCATGGGAATGGCCCTCAGGTAGGAGGGATTAACCAGGCTATGTCAGAACATGATAGACTTCTACACAACGATCCAAGTTTAACTCCTTTGTCTGTTTGTGTTGCAATGAGTCAAGCATATATAGGTAATGACTTACAAAATGCCATGAGGGAAGAATTATTAAACAGGGGTATTAAAAAGTCTGTTTCTACTATAATTACTCAAGTTAGAGTTGATAAAGATGATCCTGCATTTTTAAATCCTACTAAATAATAAGGGTAAAATTTTCGCATAAATTTAATTGCCACATTCTCTCCCCTTAGCTTAATTTCTTCAAGAAGATGGTATTTTAATATCTCAATTCTTTCTTCC
>CAZOSE010000076.1:0-4397 GCA_964582385.1 uncultured Lachnospiraceae bacterium | reverse complement strand
TAAACCAATTGGAAGTTTTATGACTAAGGAAGAGGGTATGCAGTTTGAAGAGAAAGGTTTTACTGTAATTGAAGATTCTGGCAGAGGCTACAGGAGAGTTGTTGCTTCTCCCATGCCAATAGAAATCATTGAAATAGATACCATTAAAACTTTACTAGAAGCAGGAGGGCTTGTAATTACCTGCGGTGGCGGTGGAATCCCTGTAATAGCAGATGGCAATTCCTTAAATGGTGTTGGTGCCGTTATAGATAAAGATTTTGCAAGTAGTTTATTAGCCAAGGAAATTGATGCCGATTTATTAATTATTTTGACTGCTGTTGAAAAGGTGGCAATCAATTTTAATACTCCAAATGTAAGGTGGTTAGATAAGTTAACCACATTAGAGGCAGAAGAATATATAGAAGAAGGACATTTTGCAAAAGGCTCTATGCTTCCAAAGGTGCAAGCTGCCTTAAGTTTTACTTCATCAAAAAAGGGACGTACATCTCTTATTACATTGCTTTCGAAGGCAAAGGATGGAATTAACGGAAAGACCGGAACAATTATTAAAGATTAGATTTCATTAAAGTATTTTATATAATGTTTAAAATTTAAAAGCACTAGCTCCCTACTGGCCTCCATATAGTTAGACTATTAAATCCAACTTCTAGGCCAATTTGGAACTAGTGCTTTATTATTTTATCTAATTTGCTTTTTCTGTGCCAGGTAATTCATAGACAAAGACTGCAACTCCTCTTTCAATATTCTCGTACATTTTCTTTGCAGCCTCATGGGGCATATTAATACATCCACGGGAACCGCTAGTTTTATATATATTACCACCAAAGGTATTACGCCATGATGCATCGTGAAAACCTATGTCACCGTAAAATGGCATCCAGTAATCAACTGGACTGGCATAATCTTCTCCTGTTAAAACAGCATTTCTTTCTTTATATTGTACGGGAAAAGTACCTGTTGGATTTACGTGACCTCTAGAGAGGTTACCCGAAACAAAATCCGATTCAACAATTAATTTTCCATCTTTATAAAAGTATAGGTGCTGGGCTGTTATATTAACTTCCACATATGTATCTCCAATATCATCATCTCCATAATAAGCTGCCTTTTGAAGATATGCAGGTTCTTTAGTTATTACAGTTCCTGCTTTTATCAAATCAGTAAGCTCAGAGACTTCTTTGGCTCTATTAAGCCACCAACCATAATCTCCACCTTTAACTTCAATAGTCGGTCCATAAGTAGTTTTTAGTGAACGAGTTTTTCCAAAGGTATTATAGTTACGCCCTATGTAGTCAACAAACTCTTTCACACCTTCGGTATCTAGGGTAACTTGATTATTCTCATCTACAAGGAGCCACTCACTAATTTTATTACCATCAACTACTTCTACAACATCACCAAATTCATATGTAATTCTAGCACTTGCCGGTTTATTCAAATCATTAGCTAATTGTACTAGGTCCTTATCATCTTTGAATACTGTTGGCTCTTCGTAACTATCTAATTCTTCTAGGTCTAAAGTTAGCTTAAGTAGATGAATTGCCTCAATTACTCCATTCCTAACAATATCTTCTTTAACTTTATTACCATATACCTCTGGTACAACATTATAACTTGTTCCATCAAATTCCCCTAAGTAGGCATTGGCAGGTGGGGTCACAAGGTCTTCCTTGAAAAAATCCATATTAGTAAAGTTCATTTCAAATAACTCTTCATCAAAATCAATCATTGTTTCTATATCAACTTCTCTTGTTTCAAAAAGATACTTTGGCCAGTCATAGCCTTTTTGGGCTTCTATCATCCTGTCCAAACTACCATCAAATACCGCCTTTATATCAATATTGTAACCTGTAATTGTTCCTCTAATGTTGCTACGTCCTTCTATAGATAGTTCATAAGTTCTTAGTTCTTTATTGATTTCATCTTGAATATCTTTAACGTTTTTATTAGACGCATCTATATTATTAATAATTGTATTACTATAAAAATGACTTGTGTAATAATTTGCAATAAGTGCATAAATAATTGCTAAAATAAGAATTATTGTCAAGGCTATAATAAGCATCATCTTGTTTCTATTAGCAGCTTTATCCTGTGAAGTTCTTTTAACTTTTGCATCAGTCTTGTTAGCATTCCCTTTACTGGGTCTATATTCATAATCTTTATCTTGTTTTTTACTCATATTTCATACCTTATTACCTTTCTATATATTTGCCATCAAAAAGTAACGTACGGCTCCTTTCATTTTACCACATATTTAAAATTAGTTTTGAACTTCAAGTTAAATTATTGTTACATTACTGTTACAGGATAATTTTGTAATTAGATAATAGTTTTATATACTAATACTATTTATAAGATCATTTGAATTTAGTCTAATAAAACCCCACCCTAATTGTTAAAATATATCTAATAATTAGGGTGGGGTTTTGTTTAAAGTTTATTATTATTAATTAATACGTATTTATTAATCGTATTAATTAATACATATATACGTATAATATTTACTTAGATGTTATTCTTTAATTAGCTCTTCAGGTTCTGGTAATTTATATTGACTTTTAACACTCTTATACTCTTTATAGAAATCTTCCTTGTTTTTATGTTTTAACTCATCTATATAATCATGTATATCAAAATCTTCTGTTGTTAACTGAATTACATACAAAGCAACATTAGAACAATGGTCAGATATTCTTTCTAAACTTGTTGTTATATCTGCAAGAATAAAGCCCAGTTCTGATGTACATAGTCCATATTTTAGCCTATTAATATGTCTATTGTTTAGTTCCTTATTAAGTGAATCGATTACATCTTCTAAAGGCTCAATTTGTCTTGCTTTTTTTGCATCTAAACTTAGTGCTACATCAAGGGTATTATTTAATATATCATTTACCGCACGGATTAAAACTTTTAGTTCATTGGCCGCACTTTCAGAAAAACTAATGCCCTTTTCGTCCATTTCTCTTGCTGCTTCCATTACATTAACAGATAAGTCAGAAATTCTTTCGTATTCTCCTATCCAATGAAGAATTATTGTATGTAACCTACTATCTTTTATAGTAAGTTCTTTCCCACTTATTTTTAATAAATAACTGCCTATTTCGTCTTCGTAGCGATCCACTTTATTTTCTATCTCTTTTACTTTATTAGCAGTTTTACTATCATAGTTTTCTAAAAGGCTAACAGCCTTATCAAATCCATCTTTTGATAACTTGGCCATTTTATTTGTCATATCATAAGCTAATTTCATTGCGTATCCTGGAGTTTCAAGAAAACGGTCATCAAGGATTTGAAACTCGTTAACTTCTTCATCTTTACCATCTTTTATGGTTAAAATAGCTACCTTTTCAAGTAAACCAGCAAATGGTAACAAGACAAATGTAGATAAAATATTAAATATTGTGTGAATAGCAGCAATACCTGCAGCATTGATGTGGTTAGTTAAGAAGTCAAAGTTTGCAAACGCATTAATCCCATAAAATGTAACCATAAAAATAGCGGTACCTAATAAATTAAAGTAAAGGTGTACTGCTGCTGCTCTTTTAGCATTTTTATTAGCACCTATTCCAGAAAGAATAGCAGTTATACATGTTCCTATGTTTTGCCCCATAATAATCGGAATAGCTACACCATAGCTTACAAGGCCTGTTAAAGACAAAGCTTGAAGCATCCCTACTGATGCAGATGAACTTTGAACTATAGCTGTTAATACAGCACCTACTAGCATTCCCAAGATTGGATTAGAAAACTGAATCAAAATATTTCTAAATTGAGGCACATCTGCAAGGGGTGCTACAGAATCACTCATTAATCCCATTCCAAACATTAGGATTGTAAAGCCTAAGAAAATAGTTCCAAGATCTTTCTTCTTTTCACTCTTTGAAAACATTATAAAAGCAATACCTATTATTGCTAAAATAGGTGTGAATGAAGAAGGTTTAAGCAAATTAATAAAAACACTGTCACTTTGTATTCCTGTAAGACTTAATATCCACGAAGTTACAGTAGTTCCTATGTTAGCTCCCATTATAACGCCAATTGCTTGAGATAACTTCATAATACCAGAGTTTACCAGTCCTACTACCATTACTGTTGTTGCAGATGAGGATTGAATTACTGCAGTAACCCCTGCACCAAGTAACACTCCTTTAAACTTACTAGAAGTTAATTTCTCTAATACTGACTTTAATTTACCACCAGATACTTTTTCTAGCCCATTGCCCATTTCATTCATACCGTATAAGAAGAGGGCCAGTCCGCCTATTAACAATAAAACATCAAAGATATCCATAATTTTACTCCTTGTTTTTTTAATTATGTCTAGCTGTACACATATCAATGCACTAAAGAATAAAGTATTAAATCTATGTAAAGCTAACACTAATGTTTTGTAA
>CAZOSE010000075.1:7220-8982 GCA_964582385.1 uncultured Lachnospiraceae bacterium | reverse complement strand
TTGGAATACAAAGAGTAACTCCCGAGGCATCTTCTCTTAAAAATGCAGGAGAAGTACAATCCCATGCAGTATAACCTCTTGCTTCGAAAGTTGACCTTATTCCACCCGAAGGAAAGGATGATGCATCAGGTTCTCCTTTAATTAATTCTTTACCTGAAAACTCCATAATAACTTTCCCGTCAACTGTTGGTGATATGAAAGAATCATGTTTTTCAGCAGTAATACCTGTCATAGGCTGAAACCAATGAGTATAGTGGGTTGCACCTCTTTCGATAGCCCAATCCTTCATTGCATTAGCTACTACCTCTGCAACTTCCAAATCTAGGTCATCACCCTTTTCAATGGTTTGCTTTAATTTGACAAATATTTTCTTAGGTAGGCATTCTACCATCCTTGCGTCATTAAAAACATTTATTCCAAATATTTCTGTTAATTTACCTTCCATATTACCTTATCCTCCTTGCTTACTCAAGGTACCACTCATCTACCCCTTCAGAAGCTGGATCCTCAGACTTCTCAGGCATGTATTTTTTGAAAATTCTCTCAATAAAAAATGATTGAAGTAAAGCTACAAGTGCTGGAGTCATCACGAATGCAATTGGAATAATCCATGATATAAGTAGTCCCACTCCTAGTATAATAATCATAAATATAGTTGATGGTAGATGTCTAATAGCTAGAAAAAACGAATTCTTAAATAATTGCTTAATTGTAACTTCAAACCTAGATAAATAGGCAAATACGTGTACATTAATAGCAATAACTATTATAAATAAACCAATAAATATACCTGAAAATATTGTAGCCATGGTTCCAGAGAGAGCTTTTGCAAACTGTAGGTCAACAAATAAAATCAAGTAAATTCCAATAAATATAAGCGTTGTTATAAAGCCTTGTTTGAAGTTGTCCTTAAAACTCTTAAAAAACTCTCTAAAAGGATAACTTCTTTCTTTACGAACATTTTTCACCACTGTATAGTAAAGTGCCGTGGTTGCCGGGCCAATGGTTATAATTGGTAAACATACAATTACATAGACAAGGCTAAGCAAAAACATGTCTACAATCTTATTCACTCCCGTAATAATTGGGTTGTCATAACTAAAAAAACTTGCCATTTCATACTCCTTATAATAAATTATTTATCTGACTTATAATTAGCCAAACTCTAAATTATGTATTTATATATAGAATACATCAAAAAAGAATAGACTTCTTTAGTGTATCTATTCATATTGTAATATAATATCACAGATTTATTTTATAATAAAGAGTTTTATACATTATAAATGTTTATTCCTAAGGCAATCTAGGCTTTCTTAAAAGTAAATAAACTTTTGTTAAAAGCCTATAAATTTTTCATGACTTGTTAAAAGAGAACACAATGATTATAATAATATGAATAACTAGGCTTTTTGAGAAGTCAAGTTAAATTTAGTTTTTATAATACAAAGAACCAACGAAAGGTGAAATATAATGACTTTACAAAAGCATAAAGAAGCATTTAAAATAGCTATACCTCACACAATTCCTGTTCTAACTGGCTACCTAATACTTGGAGCCGCTTATGGCATTCTAATGGAAAGTAGAAACTATTCATTTATATGGTCAGTTCTCTCAAGCATCTTTATATATGCTTTCCAAACATGCATTGAAGGGACGCAATGGCAGAAGAAATCAAGCAGGACAAAGTTGTTCTCGCAGTTAAATTTTCTAATCATTCTGCGGAAAGAATCGATCTGGCAAGGTGTCCCTGTTATTAGAT
>CAZOSE010000075.1:0-7210 GCA_964582385.1 uncultured Lachnospiraceae bacterium | reverse complement strand
GTCAATTCTCTCAAGCATCTTTATATATGCTGGCTCAATGCAGTTCGTCTTGGTTGCCCTTGTTGCTAGTGGATTCCACCCAATAAGTGCAGCGGTTATGTCCCTTTTAGTCAATGCAAGACACCTGTTTTACGGAATTGCCATGCTTCCAAAATTCAAAGGACTAGGCAAGAAAAAATGGTACCTAATCCACGGATTAACCGATGAAACCTTTTCAATACTATCAAGTGTCAAAATACCTGATTATATTGATAGGGGTTGGTTTTTATTTTACATAACCCTTTTAAATCATATCTACTGGGTAGCAGGTTCTGGCTTAGGAAGTCTACTTGGTGACATTATCCCCTTTGATATAAAGGGAATTGATTTTGTTCTAACAGCACTTTTTGTAGTTATATTCATAGAACAACTACTAACTAGCAAAAGTCGTTTGCCTGAAATAATAGGTGCTGGGAGTGCCATTCTCTGCAGGCTTATATTTGGCCCAGACAACTTTTTAATACCAACCATGATCTCAATACTAATACTTGTAACCTTGCTACGTAAACGCCTTGAAAGGAGATACTAATATGCCTTTATCCATAAGCCAATCAATAATTATATTCATGATAGCAGCCTTAGTTACCTTTCTGCTTAGAGCAACTCCTTTTATCGTTTTTCCTGATAATAAAGAAACTCCAAAATACATACAATACTTAGGAAAGGTGCTCCCAAACACAATAATATCTATGATAGTAGTCTACTGCCTTAAAGATATTAATGTTTTCTCCTATCCTAATGCATTGCCAGATCTAATCGCTATTGTAGTAATAGCCATCCTCCACATATGGAAACGTAATACCCTACTAAGTATAGGAGGAGGAACCTTTATCTATATGCTTTTAGTCCAAGCTGTATTTATATAATATTATAGTTCCTAAATCCCATGGATAAATAGACCACTTCTTAATTTTGGCTCGAACCAGGTGGATTTAGGGGGCATAAGTTTTCCTGCATCTGAAACTGCAAATAGCTCTGCCATACTAGTTGGATACATAGAAAATGCAACTTCCATATCATCAGCTACTCGTTTTTCCAATTCTTTAAGACCTCTAATACCACCTACAAAATCAATGTTTTCATCTGTTTTAGGGTCTTTTATTCCTAAAATAGGCTCTAGTAAGTAATTCTGTAAAATAGATACATCTAGTGATTCTACAGGGTCATTAGGGTCAATAAGACCTTCCTTTATTCTCAACTTATACCAGCTAGAATCTAGGTACATTCCAAAGGTTTCCTTGTCTGTAGGTTCAAACGGCCCTATGTCTACTTCATCTATATAAAAACTTTCCCTTACCTTATCCAAGAACGCATCTTTGCTATTGCCATTTAAACTTCTTACTACACGGTTATATGGCTGAATCAGTAATTGATTATCTGGAAATAAAACTGATAAAAAGAAATTAAACTCTTCTGTTCCATCATAATCTGGGTTTGCTTCTCGTCTCATTTGTCCAACCCTAACAGCTGAAGCTGTTCTATGATGACCATCTGCTATATAAATACTGTCCATATCCTCAAAGTTATCTCTTAACTTAGCAATTACTTCCTCTTCCTTAACAATCCAAACATTATGGGTAATTCCATCTAAAGAAGTAAAACCATATATTTTGTCACCCTTTTTCACCTCTTCTACTATAGATTGAATCTTGTCTATATTTTTATAGGCTAAAAATATGGGTCCAGTTTGGGCATCACAAGTATCTACGTGACGGATACGATCAATTTCTTTTTCTTTTCTAGTATTTTCATGTTTTTTGATTATATTGTTTTCATAATCATCAATGGAAGAACAGGCTACTATACCAGATTGTGACCTTCCATCCATTATTAACTCATATATATAATAATAATCCTTATTATCTTTTATAAATATCCCTTCATCAAGCATAGAATACAGAGTTTCACGAGCTTTTTCATAAACCCTATCATCATAAGTATCCACATCATCACTAAACTGGGTTTCTGCCCTATCTATTTTCAGAAATGATAAGGGTTCTTTTTCTACTTCAGCCTTGGCTTCTTGTCTGTTGTAAACATCATAAGGTAGAGCCGCAACTTTATGGGCGAGCTCTTTATTAGGTCTAATTGCCTTAAATGGTTTGATTTTTGCCATCTTGTGCTCCTTTGTTTTATATATATTTCTAAAACTCCACATAAAGATTATAAAATCTGTATGTGGAGTTTGATTATCTTTTATACTTATCTAATTAGAAAGTTCTTATCTTTAAAACACCTTCTATTTCATTGATTTTATCAATGGCTGTGTCGGAGTACTCATCATCTATGTCAATTATAGTATAGGCATTGTTACCCTTGCTTTTGTTTACTAGGTTTGAGATGTTAATGTCTTCATCTCCAAAAATACTTGTAAACTTATTAAGCATTTGAGGTACATTTTTATGGATAATTGTAACTCGGCTTCCTTTAATAAGAGGGCCAGCATCTACTGTTGGGAAGTTGACAGAGTTGGTTATATTACCATTTTCCAAATAATCTCTTACTTGCTTTACAGCCATGGTTGCACAATTATCTTCTGATTCGGATGTTGAAGCTCCAAGGTGAGGAGTTGCTATTACATTCTTGTTTTTAACAACTTCTGGGGTCGGAAAGTCTGTAACGTATTTTGCTACTTTTCCTGAGTTTAATGCTTCTATCATATCACTATCATTAACTAAGGTATTTCTTGCATAGTTTAATACTACTACTCCATCTTTCATTTGATCAATTGACTTTTTAGCAATCATTTCAATTGTATCTTCTGTAGCTGGTGTATGAACAGTAATATAGTCACATTCTCTATATATCTCTTCCCTTGTTTTAACATGTGTAATATGTCTTGATACATTCCATGCATGGTCTAGAGAAATAAAAGGATCATATCCGTATACTTCCATACCAAGTCGTATTCCAATATTGGCAACTAAAACACCAATTGCTCCTAAACCAATTACACCTAACTTTTTACCTTTAACTTCATGACCTGCAAATTGCTTTTTAGCTTTTTCAGCTGATTTAAGTATGTTTGGGTCATCTTTGTTTTCTCTTACCCAGTTGATTCCCCCTGAGATATCTCTTGCAGCAAGCATTAGACCTGCAATAACCATTTCTTTAACACCATTGGCATTTGCTCCTGGTGTGTTAAATACAATTATTCCTTTTTCAGAACATTTATCAATTGGAATATTATTAACACCAGCACCAGCTCTTGCAATTACCCTAATATTCTCAGATAATTCCATATCGTGCATATCTGCACTTCTAACTAAGATGGCATCTGCCTTGCTTACTGTATCTACTTGTTCATAATCATTACCAAACAGCTCTAATCCTTCTTTGGAAATTGGATTTAAGCAAATATATTTTCCCATAAGATCCTCCTATTGTTTCAAGTTCTTTGCTTCAAACTCTTTCATGAATTCTACTAGAGAGGCTACTCCAGATATAGGCATTGCATTATAAATACTTGCACGCATACCACCAACGCTTCTATGACCTTTAAGATTTTCCAGTCCTGCTTCTGTCGCTTCTTTTACAAACTTAGCATCTAAGTCAGCATAACCGGTGATAAATGGTACATTCATTAGTGAACGGTCCTCTTTTACTACAGTACCTTCAAATAACTTACTTCCATCTAAATAATCATATAAGATCTTAGCCTTTTCTTGGTTTTTCTCTTTCATTACTTCTAGGCCACCTAGATTCTTAAGCCATTTAAACACTTTACCGCAAATATAGATTCCATAGGTTGGAGGGGTGTTATACATTGACCCTGTATCTGCATGAGTCGCATATTTCAACATGGTAGGAGTATCAGGTAAGACCTCTTTGCTTATTAAGTCTTCACGGATAATAACTATTGTTACTCCAGCTGGTCCTACATTTTTTTGAGCTCCAGCATATAATACACCATATTTGCTAACATCAACTGGCTCCGATAAAATACAAGAAGATATATCAGCAATTAAGATTTTACCCTTAGTATTAGGTAGGCTATTAAACTTAGTCCCATAAATAGTGTTATTCTCACAAATGTGAACATAATCAGCATCCTCACTAATAGGCAAATCACTACAATCAGGAATATATGTAAAGTTCTTATCAGCTGAGGAAGCTATAATATTTACCTTACCAAACTTAGAAGCCTCTTGGGAAGCCTTCTTAGCCCAGTTACCTGTAATAATATAGTCTGCAACCTTGTTCTTCATCAAATTCAAAGGAAGCATTGCAAATTGTAAAGAAGCTCCTCCTTGTAAAAACAATACTTTGTAGTTGTCTGGAATATTCATTAAATCCCTTAAATCTTGTTCTGCTTCATCAATAATAGCTTGATATGTCTTCGAGCGATGACTCATCTCCATAACAGACATTCCTGTATTGTTGTAATTTAAAATTTCCTTCGATGCTTCTTGTAAAACTTCTTCAGGTAAAACCGCTGGTCCTGCTGAAAAGTTATATACTCTTCCCATTTTAATTCCTCCTTATATGCTAAACGAGTATTATATTTTAGTCATGGCGAGTCTCACAAAATATATCATTTTGATGCTTGACCACTTTAATTAGATACATTATAAAACTTAGTGAATTTTATGTCAAGCAATAAGTATTTATGCTTTAATTATTAATATTACTCTCAAGATTAGTATATTCTAAATTTTTAAAGTTACCTAGTTAAGCTTGATATATAAATAGAAACCCCGATACCAATAGCTGTTAGCAAAATTATAGCCCATAACTTTTGTACTACTATCATAGATATAATCAAGCCTATCCATACAATAATAATTGATTTTCTAACGGTTTCTTTTGGAACCCCTGTGTCTTTTTCGTAATATTCTATATATTGTCTGAAAAACTCACTTTTCTTAAGTTTCTTTTGTAGTTTGGGGCTAGATACGGAAAAACAGGCTGCAGCTACTAACACGAAGGGAGTTGTCGGAAGAATTGGAATAAAAACTCCTACTGCTCCAAAACCTAGACATATAAATCCTGCTCCAATTAGCAATATGTTTTTTATATTCATGTAAATCCTCCTTAAAGCTATGAACTTTAAGATATCTAATATGACAAGTCTAAACAAAGGACTATTTAAAATAGTTAAGAGTTGCGTACAGTTTAATTTTATACACAACTCTTTAGACCTTACAAATTAAATTTATCTAAATATCTTATTTACTATTATCTTATTTATTAATATCCTATCTGCTATTATCTTTTTTATTAATATCTTATCTATTAATATCTTCTTCGGTAATTATCTCATCAATTGATGAACCAGCTGCTACCATAGGCCATACCTTATCATCAATATCAATTATACAGTCTATAAGTACAGGACCATTATGGGCTAGTGCTTCTTTAAGGGCGTCTTCAACTTCAGAGACTTTAGTTATACGAATACCTTTAACACCAACTGCGTCAGCCACCTTTACAAAGTCTACCTGGTTTCCAAGGTTTGTTTGTGAATATCTTTTATCATAAAACAACTCTTGCCATTGGCGAACCATACCAAGCACTCCGTTATTGAGTACAATTTGAATTAAAGGAAGGTTATACCTAGACGTGGTTGCAAGTTCGTTAAGTGTCATTCTAAAACATCCGTCACCATCAATATTAACAACTTGTTTGTCTGGATTACCTACCTGAGCTCCTATAGATGCACCAAGACCAAAGCCCATAGTTCCAAGGCCTCCTGAAGTGATGTATGTTCTAGGCTTTTTATATTGGTAGAACTGGGCAGCCCACATTTGATGCTGACCTACACCAGTTGTAATAATAGCTTCACCATTTGTTAATTCATACAGTTTTTCAATAACATATGGGCCTGTTAGAACTTCCTTATTATATTTTAGTGGGTATTGTACTTTTTGTTCAAGTATTTCATCTATCCACTTTGAATGGTCTTGCTTTTCTAATCTTTTGTTTAATATCTTAAGAACATCCTTTAAATCACCAATAATTGCATGTCTAGCCTCAACATTTTTGTTTACCTCTGCTGGATCAATATCTATTTGAAGGATCTTACCATTTCTAGCAAATCCACTAGTATCACCCGTAACACGGTCACTAAACCTAGAACCAACTGCAATAAGCAAATCACAATTTGTTACTGCTAGGTTTGATGTTTTAGTTCCATGCATTCCAATTCCGCCCATATATAATTCTTCTTGGCCTGGGAAGGCTCCCTTTGCCATTATGGTATCTGTTACTGGAGCATGTACTGTATTAACAAACTCTATAATTTCCTTTTGAGCATCTGATATAACTGCTCCACCACCTAATATTATTACAGGTTTTGTAGATTCCTCTATCATTTTTATAGCTTCTTTAATATCAGATTCTTTTATTGTATTTTTAACTACTTCTGTAGTTTTAATTACCTCTTTTACATAGTTTGTTTTATTGGCTGTAACATCTTTAGCAATATCAACAAGTACTGGACCTGGTCTGCCTTTTTTAGCTATACTAAACGCTCTTCTTAAAATACCAGCCAAATCTTTAACATCTTTTACAATAAAGTTATGTTTTGTTATAGGCATAGTAATTCCTGCAATGTCAACTTCTTGGAAACTATCTTTTCCTAGTAAATCAACTGACACATTACCTGTTATTGCAACCATAGGTACTGAATCCATATATGCAGTTGCAATTCCTGTTACTAAGTTAGTTGCTCCTGGACCACTTGTTGCTAAACAAACACCAACTTTACCTGTTGAACGGGCATAACCATCTGCAGCGTGGGCAGCACCTTGTTCATGGGAGGTTAAGATATGTCTAATCTCATCTTGCCTACGGTAAAGTTCATCATAAATATTAAGAACTGCACCACCTGGATATCCAAATATAGTATCTACACCCTGTTCTTTCAAACATTCAATTAAAATTTGCGACCCTGTCATTTCCATTAACATCACCTCTATTGTTCTTCTGGTGCCAACAAAATAGCACCTGTATTAGCTGATGAAACCATTGCTGCATATCTACGCAAATAACCTGTCTTAATTTTAGGTTCCTTAGCTTTCCACCTTTTTCTTCTGTCTTCTAGTTCCTCATCTGATACTTTTACATTGATAGAATTGTTATTTATATCAATATGAATAATATCTCCTTCTTCTACGAGAGCTATTGGTCCACCAACTGCTGCTTCTGGAGAAACATGTCCGATAGATGC
>CAZOSE010000074.1:317-9034 GCA_964582385.1 uncultured Lachnospiraceae bacterium | reverse complement strand
GGGCAAAACAATGATTGCTGCATTTGATTATAAAGAACAGAATAGAAAAGCGGATAAGAGAATATTGTTTTTAGCCCACCGAAAAGAGATATTAGAACAAAGTCTATATACTTTTAGAAATGTATTAAAGGACCAAAACTTTGGTGAGCTTTGGGTTGACGGGAATGTTCCAGATGAATATAACCATGTGTTTGCATCAGTACAAACCCTAAATTTTATTGAAAACTATAAAAGTTTTAGCAAAGATCATTTTGATTACATAGTAATAGATGAAACCCATCATGCTACTACAACTAGTTATTTTAAGATTATAGAATGTTTTACACCAAACATACTACTTGGATTAACTGCAACTCCAGAAAGGATGGACGGTAAAAATATTTTAGAATACTTTAATGATAGAATAGCTTCTGAAATTAGACTAACAGATGCAATAAATAGAAAGTTACTTAGCCCATTTCATTATTTTGCAGTTAGTGATCCTGTGGATTTAAGTCATTTAAAGTGGTCTAAGGGCGAATATGAGATTAGTATAGACTCAAAGAGACTTCTTATATTTGCAAAACATATATTTACTAATGATATTAATGTGTCTAAACTTTCTAATAAAGAAAGATTAATGTTTGGGATGATTCATTATACAATATGGGGTGATAAGCCTGAACTTAGCTATAAAAAATCTTTAGAAGAATTGAAAGCTCATGATGTTGACATTATAAATGAAATATTAGATATTATTGACTATAACAAATCAACAATTAAAAATATTGAAATTGACTATGAAGACAAAGAAATTCCCCTTGATATTTATGCTTCATACACCATCGATCAAATAAAGGTAGCATTTGGAGGAAGTACTGAAAGTTATAAATATCCATTTCGTGAAGGTGTATTATACATCAAAGAAAAGAATACAGATTTGCTTTTTATAACAATAAATAAGAATGAAGAAGATTATTAGGGAGTCTAAGTTGAGAATAGTGAATTAATTAGTGTCATTTACTCAGTCATTAAAGTTGTGTTGATTTAATATAAAACTTCTTGATAATTTGAAAATAATTTGCCAACTAAAGCTGTTTGTATGTTAACATATAGGTACAACTCCTTTCTTGTTGTATGCGTATAAACTGTTTTTCAATAACTGGATATTACCATAAATCAGTGAGGACTTGTTGTGTTTTATAAAAAATATCCCGTTTTTATGCGGGTTGTGGTGCTTCGCAAACGCCTAAAAGATACTTATTGAGTTAAAGGAGGATAATATTAAAAATGAACGTAGAATTAGAACCAATTGAAAAGAAATCATTATATCTTAAGATTTCCGATTCGATTTATAACTATATACGTAAAAACGGATTGCAACCAGAAGATAAACTCCCATCAGAAAGGGATATGGCTTCAATGCTAAATACGAGTAGACATTCTGTTCGAGAGGCTTTAAGAATTTTGGAAGATAGGGGCTTAATCTATGTTAAAACAGGAAGCGGAGTATTTGTTAAAGATCAATATGGAGAAGAAAGCATTTTTTCATTTCGCTTAAAGGGTTGTTCTATGGAAGAAATCCAGGAGTTACAAAGAATTTTAGATTATCAGGCTATAATAAATGCCATAAAAAAGGCTTCATCTGAGGAAAAAGAAGAATTAGTTTCTATAGCTTCTGAAATGACAAAATTGGCCAAGCAGAATATTTATAGTCATACGCTTGATCATAGCTTCCACAGTAAGCTATATCATTGTGGACATAACAACGCAATTCGACAGCTTATCCATCAGATTCGAGATAATCGGTTTATTCAGCGTGAAGGTTCTAAAGGAGCCAATGATTCAATCTGGCTTGATACTATTAAGGAACATTTTGACTTGGCTATGGCGATTTATAAAAATGACAAGGATGGTGCATTTAAAGCGATTGATACCATCAATAATTTTGGCTTCAGTTTATTGAAATAATTTTTGAATTTACGTTTAAAAAGAGTTTGAAATAAATAAATTCTTTACACATTTCATGGAATACTCTAATTACAACTTAAAAACAATAAGTTATAAATGTTAAGACTATTAGTAATGAAATGTATAAAGAATTTTATGTTTTATATTATTTCACAAGAATTTAATATTTATCTTATTTTTTATTTAATTCAAGATATTCTTGGTAGCTATCACTATTTTCCTTGATCTTAGCGACACCAAATCCTGTATATCCCCAGATAATTGCAAAGATAACACCTGTGTAACAAAGAACTGCCCATGGTGCATATTCAACTGTAGAGACACCTAAAGTAGACGCCATGAATACACCAGCTAAGGACCATGGAACTAGAGGTTCGACTACAGTAATACTATCTTCTAAGGTACGAGAGAGATTCTTGCTTTCCAATCCTCGTTTAATATATTCAGATCTGAATAAGCCTCCAATTAATAAGAAGGATACGGATGCTTCTCCAATTACTGTGATAATAATAACACCTAAAACGGTAGTAAGGGTAATTAGCTGGCCTGTACCATGGATGTGTTTCATGATGCGCTCTAAGATTACATCTAAACTTCCACTTACTGTTAACGCACCAATAAATGCAAAGGCACAAAATGCCATTAATGCCGTGTTCATCATAGATAACATACCACCACGTTGTAAAAGATTTGGCACCTCTTTAACGATATTGGTTAAGTCTATTGATGGATTTTCAAACATGTCCATTTTGAAACCACTTACCATACTTATTGCAGAAGTTGAAAATGAGAATCCTTGAAAAACTATACCGATAATTACTGCGGCAGCTGATGATATCATCATAACTGGAATAGTCGGTTTTTTTGATAAGGAACCAACTAGAACAATTATTGGTGGAATTAATAATAGCAATCCTACAGGCATAGATATATTGAATAACTCTTTTAGTGTGTTAATAATTTCATCTACTTGTCCAATTTGACCGCTACTTTCAAAACGCATACCTGCGATAATATATACAATACAACTTATAATGAAGCCTGGAATAGTGGTATAAAACATATGTCCAATATGGTCGTATAAATTTGTATTAGTTGCAATAGCTGACATATTGGTACTATCAGATAGAGGAGACATCTTATCTCCAAAATATGCACCGGAAACAATTGCTCCAGCTACTGCAGGAAGAGGTGCACCCATACCGGCGGCAACGCCCATTAAAGCCGCACCAACGGTACCAGCTGATCCCCATGAAGTACCGGTACTAACAGAAAGAACTACAGTAACTAAAAAAGATGTAACTATAATAAATTTAGGGCTAATAATCTTCAGTCCGATATAAACTAGATAAGGAATAGTCCCACTAATCATCCATGCACCAATCATCAAGCCAACTGTTATTAAAATCATAATAGCTGGAAATGCTTTTGCAAGTTTCACTACGATTTCAGTTTCTATATCTTTCCATGAATGACCAAGATATAGGCAAACACAACTTGTAAACGCAGCACAGATTAATAATAAGATTTTAATGTCAATACTAAATATAATTAAACCTAAGAATAAAACTACGAACATAAAAACCAAAGGTAGTAAGGCAATTGCTAAGCTTGGTTTCTTTACTTCATTTGCTTGTTTCATTTTTTCCATTTCACACCTCATAAATTAGAATTATTTTATTTTATCTAAAGCTTGTTTTAAATCCTCAATTAGGTTCTCGGTTCCTTCTAGGCCGCAATGTAACCTAACAATGTTTCTATTGTTGAAGTTATGTTCAGCTAACTGTTCGTCAGTCCAGTTGTATGTATAAGCTATAACAAGACTTTCATAACCTCCCCATGAACATCCAATTGCAAAAATCTTCAAACTATTTACAAATGTTTCGACATCTTCTAATGTTCCTTTAATCTCTACACTCAGAAGGCCACATTCTCCAGATTGCTGTTTGCGTGCTAATTCATACTGAGGATGAGACTCAAGTCCGGTATAATAGACGCGAGCAATTTTCTCATGATTTTCCAAGAATTTTGAAATATCTAATGTCGTCTTGTGATGTCGCTCCATACGAACATCTAGGGTACGAAGTCCGCGGATTGCCAACCAGGCTTCCATTGGTCCTAATACGCCTCCGAACCAATCTCTTTGGATCATGATTTTTCGCATGAATTCTTCGTCTTTTGAAATCAAGACACCACCGATTAAATCGCTATGTCCACCAATGTATTTTGTCATGGTGTGCATTACAATATCAATACCCATATCTAAAGGTTTTTGATAAAGTGGAGTACAGTATGTATTATCAATGTAAGTCTTTATGCCATGTTTCCTGGCTAGTTTTGCAACGCCTTCCAAATCCACAACAGAAAATACTAGAGTAGTTGGGCTTTCTAGAATGATCATATCAGTTTCTGGACGAATTGCATCTTCAAACTCTTTCAACTCTTTTCCTTCAACATAAGTAACGGAAATGTTCATTTTTTGAGACAAAAAATTATTAAGAAGTTGTTCTACTGGGCCATAGCACTCGCGAATACATATTATGTGGCTTCCTGTTTTACATACAGCTAAAATTGCTGCTGCACATGCTGCCATTCCTGCTGAAAAAACAACAGCTCTTGCTCCATTTTCTAAAGCAGCAAGTTTCTTTTCGAGAATAGCAACTGTAGGATTAGATGCCCTTCCATAATAAAATTCGTCGTCAAAAATATCTACTGCAAAATAATCTTTTACTGAATCGAATACATGTAATGAATTCATAAAAACTGGTGGGGTAACAGATTTCATATATTTTTCTGGTGTTTCCCCAACATGGGTTAATGCAAGTAAGTCTTGTTTATTGGTCATTAGTACCTCCCTTTTATTATTAAGCTATGATATTACATTTACCTCTTGATATATTGGATTAATAATACAAGTGGTTAAGTGGTTCAACCGGTTGTAATTTTATTATATTGCCTTTGTCTAGATTTGTCAATACAATATCCAATTAATTTACTTTTACCCATGGTTAATGACAAAATGTATGAAATAGTTATAACGTTTTTGTAAGATATATGGATACTAAATCAAAAAATAGGAGAGCAAGGCATAAATAGCAACATGAAGAAGATTTTATTATATCTTCTAAGTATGATGTCGTTATACAACCAGATGTTATTTATTTTATGGAAGATTTAAGCGGTAAAAATGGTCCAATGATTTCAGGAGATGCATATGATAAGTTTTTAGGTGAATATTATAAAAAACTAATTCCAATACTAATACAGAAGGAGTATCTAATATTTTTGTAGATACAGATGGGGATTTTTAGAAAATTATATCTAACTTTATCGAGACAGGAGTAGATGGATTTTTACCAATGGATGTAAATGCAGGAACGGACATTTAGTTAGGCGAGATAAAAGGGTGATGATATAGGTTTGTAAACTGTCTTGTCGCCGGACAATCTTTTTACAAACCCACATCATCACCCTTTTATCGTGCCTAACTAAACATACCCATAACACATTGTTTTAATAACCAATATCATCCAACGCTCTATCAATTACCCATGCATTAAGCAAGGATAACTCATTACTTACATAAGGACTTTCGCCTTCTAGAATACATCTTCCCATTTGTTCAACTTCTAAGGTGTAATTATTAGGAACTTGTATAGTTCTAGCAATTCTTTGCTTATCATCTTCTATATAATAAGTTAAATTTCCTTTTTCATTAAATTCAATTGGTGCTTCTATTAGGGCTTTCGTACCGTAAATATAGAACCTATCTCCTCGTCTGCCAGCACACATACCACATAGAGCGTTTGCTTTTATATTATTTTCAAACTCTATATAGATATTAGCATAGTCATCGATTTTAGCTTCTGTAAAGTGGCCAATAGCTTTAACATCAATTGGTTTTTCGTCTATGAAGTTTAGAATTAAACTAATTGGATAACAGCCTAAGTCATAAATACTACCGCCTAGAGTTTCCCTTCTCATTCTTATATTACTATCAGAAGGAGTAGGTGATAAAAACACAGCTTCTACAAAAGTAACATCTCCAATTTCCCCTTTTTTAATAACCTGTTTTATTTCTTTGATTATTGGGCTATGTAGATATGCAAAGGCTTCCATTAAGATAACCTTGTTTTCCTTGCAAACATCAATAACTTCCTGTAATTCTTTTTCTGAACCTGTAATAGGTTTTTCGCAGAGAACATGTTTACCAGCCTTGGCGGCTTTTTTAATCCATTCTCCATGTAAATTATTAGGAAGGGGTATATAAACAACGTCAATATTCTCATCTTCTAACAACTCTTCATAGCTTCCGTATGCATTTTCAAAGCCAAACAAATCCTGAAATTCTTTTGCCTTACCCATTTGACGACTAGCAATACCGTAAAGATTACAGTTATAAGCTTCTAACATGGCAGGGATAGTAACAGTTCTTCCAATATTTGCTGTACTTAGAACACCCCAATTTAGTTTTTGCATAATCATACCTCCATATAATTGTCTTTGTGCAAATGTTTACACTTATTAATTTTGCTCTTAGTAACTATTATATATCATGTTATGGAGAAAATAAACATATTTACAATTAACTTAGGTCATATTTCACCAAGTAATAAATATAGTAAAGTTTACAAAAACAAGTAATGCGATATAATGTAATTATACAAACAAATAGATAGGAACAATGTAATAATAGGAGGTTTTTAAATATGAAAATATCGAAGGAACATACAATTTATGTAATGGATAAAGAAAATAAAGCAGCAGCAAAAGCAAAAAGTGGTGATAGGGTTATTTTTGAAACTTGTGATTGTTTTCATGATTCGATTAAATCAGAAGCTGATACTATTAGTTGCATTGATTTTGACCATGTTAATCCTGCAACAGGTCCTCTTTATGTTGAAGGAGCACAAGTTGGAGATGTACTTAAAGTAGATATTATAAGAATAGATATCGGTGATAAAGGTGTAGAAGTAGCAGCTCCAGGAATGGGAAGAATTGCTGATAGAATTACTGAGGAAGAAACTGTTATATGTGATATTAAAGATGGATTTGCCAATTTTAAAGGTATTCAAATTCCTCTTAATAAAATGATTGGTGTAATTGGTACTGCACCTGGTGGAGAAGGTATTTCAACAGGAACACCCTATGACCATGGTGGAAACTTAGATTGTAAAATGATTAAAGAAGGGGTTAGCCTATATTTACCAGTTAATGTAGAAGGAGCACTACTTGCAATAGGCGACTTACATGCAGCAATGGGTGATGGGGAAATTATGGGTGCAGGTCTTGAAATTGCTGGAGAAGTTGAAGTAGAAGTTACTGTACTTAAAGATTTCAAATATAAGTTGCCAATGATAGAAACAAATGATAAATGGATTACCCTTGCTTCTAGACTGACCATGGAAGAGGCTAGTGATTTGGCTATTAACAACATGGTTGATTTGATACTAGATAAGACTGATTTAACTGTAAATCAAGCAGGGATGCTATTATCTATGGCAGGAAACTTGAGAGTATGTCAGGTTGTAGATCCTAATATGACTATGAGGATGGAACTAAAAAAGAGATATGTAGGAGATTAGTGATAAGAATAAGTTTGTAAATAAATATAAATAACTAAAAGGTTTATCAAAAACCAAGGGACCCTAAAAGTTAGAAAAAATCTAGCTTTTAGGGTCACCTTAGTTAAAGGGCATAAGACTCACAAAAACCTTAAGATTTCTTTATGTTTTGTTATAATTATATAATCTGATATATTTTAAGTGTATAATAAAGTTATAGAATAAGACTGTTTAACCACGGGCATTTCTAATGCTGTTGAATAGTTATTGGAGGAGATAACATGAAAAAAATCATATATTTAATTGCAAGTATCTTAATATTAAGCACCATCCTAGTTGCTTGTTCAAGTAGCGACAAGCCTACAAATGATAAAGAACCTGATAGAAAAGCAGGTTTAGAAACAACAACAGGGGAAGATGGAGAGATAGTAACATTTGAAGCAACAGTTATAGATGACAATAGTGGTTTGTTGGTTACACCCCTTGAAGGAAGTAGTGAATTAAATTCCTCAGATAAAATATATATTACCTTATCAACACCAGAAGGGGATAAGAATCAGACTAGCCAACAAGAAAACTATAAGCCTGGAGATATAGTTGAAATAACTTATGATGGCCTAATAGCTGAATCATATCCAGCACAGATAACAGCATCTAAAATAGAACTTGTTGGACGTAATATACTTATTGACGGATATAAGGTGATAGTAGATGATATTTATTTAGAAGATACGGCTTTAAATGATGGAATTACAATGATAGCCTTTGATACGAGTAACTGGATAGGTTTATCAAATGCAGAAAAAGAACTGTTTTTTAGTATTATTAAAGAACAGCATAACCTGGATGTAATTGAAGGAACTTATGATGATATAAAAGAAATGGGCTTAACTGATGAGGTTGGCCTTTATTTTAAAGAAGGTATTTTAATCGAAATGAAAGACATGAAATATAATAAAGAATCTAGTGAACTAAAAGCAGGTATAAGTAAATGGCGTGCTGGAGATGGAGCCATTGGATGGACAGTTAATGCAACTAACAAAGATGGACAGTGGTGGATTACAAGAGATAACAATTGGATAAGTTAAGACCTAGTGATGTTACGAATAAAAAAGCTTAACAAATCAAGGATGAGAGATACTTATATTATATAGAATTTAGTGCTTAAAAATCCTTCCCTCATTATATAGCCGCCCCTGTCTA
>CAZOSE010000074.1:0-307 GCA_964582385.1 uncultured Lachnospiraceae bacterium | reverse complement strand
AATGCAACTAACAAAGATGGACAGTGGTGGATTACAAGAGATGACTATTGGATAAGTTAGAATTTAGAACTTAATAAACTGATAAATGAAAAAAGATTTAGACAAAAGTTTAAGTCTTTTTTTTTGTAATTATTGTGGTAATCTGTGATATAATGAAAACAAATAAGAAGACAAGTTCTAGATCATGTATGTTAATAATCACATATAAAAGTTATTTAGATATAGAAAGAAGCCATTAAATAATAGTAATTAGCAAAGGAGCAAAATATGTTTGATAAAAGAGGAAGAAACATAGATTATTTAAGAG
>CAZOSE010000073.1:6617-9056 GCA_964582385.1 uncultured Lachnospiraceae bacterium | reverse complement strand
CGTCTAAAGTAATTCTATTAGCATATAATTGATAGGAGCCAGACCTTTCATACACGCCAATACTTCCAAAGGCTATTACACTTTGGCCTTCTTTTAATTGAAACTTAAGTCCGTTAAGTCTTTGCCCTTTAAACATTACTGCAGACATTTGGCCGCCTGTATCTTTTAAGGTAAAATATATATGACCTGAAGAATGATACTTGCAGTTTGATACTTCACCTTTTATATAAATGCTATTTAACCTACCATCTTTTATAAAGATATCTTTAATTAAAGAATTAACTTCAGATACTTTGTAGGGTTCATTTCGTCTCTCATAAAGTATGTTATCCATAAATATCCCTTCTGTACTATTCTATTAAGTTGTTGTGAAATTCCCAACACATACTATATTAAAGCAGTAATTTGGCTAAAACTCCATTGACAAAAGAACCAGATGTATCTTCTCCAAACTTCTTTGCAATCTCAACAGCTTCATTAACTGCTACTACATTAGGTATGTCCTCATCATATTTAATTTCATAAACTGCAATTCTCATTACAGTCAAATCCACTTTAGCAATTCTTTTTAAACCCCAACCTGTTGAAATTGTTGATATGATTTCATCTATTTCATCTAGTTTTTCAACTATTTTATTAAGTCTATCTTTAAGCTCGTCTATGTCTTTAGTTTTCAGCTCTTTAATTTCTTCTTCATAAACTTCCAGATCATCTTTACTTAAATCCCTTGAAGATTCAAGATATAAATCCATTTGTTCAGATAATTCTTCATTTTTATGAAAATCTTTTCGAAATAACATAATAAATAAATGTTCTCTTGCCTGCCTTCTTGTCATACTGCCTCCAAATTATCAATTAATTAACGTAAAAATGGCTGTTACAAAGCTAATCACAGATGCGTATAAAACATATTCACATACTAATATCACCCAGTGAATTTACGCAAATGTATATATTAAGAGCCTTGCAACAGTCCCACATCCCTATCTATCCCATATATTACGTATGTTTAAAATTGTAAGTAATTAGATATATGGTGTTACTTGTTTATACGTTTTTATCTACATTAACACTAGCTATTCTAATATTAACTCCAGAAACTGCTAGGCCTGTCATAGTTTCAATTGCTGTTTTTACTCTATCTTGCACGCCTTTAGATACCTTTGGTATACTGTATCCATATTCTACTTGTAAAACCAAGAAAACCTCTACAACCTCATCCTCTAATTCTATCTTAACTCCCTTAGAAAGGCTTTTCATACCTAGCTTACTAATTATCTCTTTAGTAACATTACCAGACATAGCTGCAACACCTTCAACCTCTGTTGCTGCTAGAGCTGCTATAGTTGTAATTACCTCATCAGATATTTTAACGTTAAGAAGTTTATTATCATCAACATGTATTTCATAAGTATTTCTATTATCTTGTTCTCTTACCACTTCTTCTACCTCCTATATTCAAACAAATATTCTCATTCATATTATTGATTTAATTATACCAAACTAAACAGTAATTGCAAACTTTTTATTGTTTTTAGGTGGCAACCCTCCATCAATAAGGATAGATTTATGGCAAGATTTAGTTCAAGGCATATATCCTTATAAACTACTAGTTTAAATAGTTTACAAGGATATATGCCTTGAATTAGGTGTCGTTCCTTGACGCTATCATCACGATATTGCCTCCACAACACCTTTTACTTAAAGTCATATGTAATTTATTCTGCGACTACAACCGGAGCTATTACTATTTTGGCAATATCAACACCTGTTTCTCGTTTGGTAATATCTTCGATTTGTGCTACTTCTTGCTCATTTAGGCTTGTAGCATTAACTATTACACTTACTACTTCTTCTGATATACGTACAACAGCGTCACTATAACCCTTTGCTTCTAATAAGGATTCAGTTGAATTTTCTTTTTCTGAAATTGATGTCAAATTGATAATTTCTTGAGTTGCTTTGGACTTATCTTCTTCAGAAACATTAGCACTTTCAAGAATTCCCATAAGGGTTTCTCTGTTTTTATTACGCATTTGTTCTCTTTCTACTCTTGTGTTTATAAAATAGTCTGGTGATGCCGTGGTACTAACTAAGATGGCTTCTCCTGGAGGGGTCTGGTCATTTGACTCTTCATTACTTACCTGGCCACTAGCATCTACATCTTCTCCTTTATCTACAACTATTTCCCCTGTATCTGATACTTCCTTTGCCCCATCTTCATCTGTTACTTCAGTGTCTCCTTTGTCTGCTAGGCCCTCTACATCCTTGCCTTCTTTAATTAGACTTACTAAGTCGCTATCATTGATGTTATCTAATACTGTTTTTTTGTCGGTATCATAATCTACTATCTCATTACCACCGACATCTGCCAAGTCATCAGCATTTCTTTGGGAAAAATTTAAGTAACCTGCAACTATAATCATGATGGCTAGGGCT
>CAZOSE010000073.1:0-6607 GCA_964582385.1 uncultured Lachnospiraceae bacterium | reverse complement strand
TTTAATTCATCTTCATTACTTTTACTTTATGTGGAGCTACTCCAAATAATACCTGTACAGCTTCAATTATTTGTTTTATAATTTCACCATTGTTTCCACCTGTGGCAATTACAATAATCCCTTCAACCTGGGGCTCCAATTCTTTTAATATATATGGTGTTTTAGATCCATCTTCATTTTCAATTAATATGGTGTTTTCTTCTTGATCATGATTACTAGTGGTTCGTTTGCCGCCTTCTCCATCATCTTCATTTACCTTTTCCATCCGAAAGGGTTCATCTTTTAATACGACCACTTCTTTTGAACCCTTTAATGTTATCATCACCTCGACTTCACCTACGCCTTCTACTTTTTTTAAGACCTCTTCTAAGCGCTCCTCCAGCGTATGTAGATAAATCTCTGCCTGAGACTTATCTCTAGTAATAGGTGTTTCTTCCTTTGAATTATTTATATCCTTAGTCTCATATGTATTCCTGCTAGTCTTACTATCATTTGAGTTATTTGGCCATGAAAGTATTAACAGTAAAATTCCAACCATTAATATGATTACAAAATTAGAAGGACCGATGGATTTAATAAAACCTGTTTTTAATTTGTTATTAGCTGTATTACTTTCTGGTTTTTCTTTGTTTCCATCGTCTTTCTTTTTTTCTATATTCTCACCATTATCATATCTAGGCCTTTTATCTAGACCAAAAACACTTCTAAGATTTACACTATTTTTCTCTTTCTTTTCTTCCATAGCTTCTCCTCTAAAGGTATAACAAGAATACCCTGTTTAATAAATATTAAGTCTAATTTGAAGTAAACATTAATATCCTTGTATACTAATATTTATATTATCAAAGTCAACATTATAGAAGTCTGACAAAAGATTTTTTATATTAATTTCTGTTTCTGATAGCTCTTTCTTATAATTTTCTTTGTCTTCCTTTTTACTTCCTATCTCAACCCTATCAATTTCCACTTTATCTATTGGTTCTAATAGGCTAGATTCATCTATATCTGTGTAAGCTGCAACCAGATTAATTTGTTCTATTTCACCAAAGGAGTTACCACTTTCTTCTTCATTTACTTCTACATTAAAACTTGAAATGTATAATCCTTCTTTTTCTAATAAAATAGCTGCATTATTTTTTATTTCTATTTTATACTCTTTGATAATTGATTCCTTTTGTGCTTGTTCAATTCTAATTAAATCATTATTAATATCTTGCCTATCTGCCATAAAGGTGTTTTTATCAAAGTAATAATCTATCTTTTTATCAATATCAAATATTCTTAAAATGGGGTTAACAACAAGAATTATCAAAATCATTCCTGAGATCAAATTAATGTATTTTCTATAAGCAGAACTTCCTACCAAGTTATTAATAATTGATATAAGGACTAAGAAGAAAACTATGCTTTTTATCCAGTTATAGATTGATTCCAATACTAATCACCACCTTTATAAATACGGTCATGCAAGATCTAAGTAGTCGATATAGCAATTATAGTTACCGTGATAACAAATAAGGCAAGTCCTACAATTAATGTGTTTAATAACAAAGTACAAGCACCTGCTGTCACGCTAATACAATTAATCAACCTCTTGTCCGATATGGGCTGAATCACAGCTGCACTTATTTTATAAATCAAACTAGTAACACCTATCTTTAACAAGGGTACTGCACAAATAACTATTATTATCACAACTCCAGCAACACCTATGGCGTTTTTTAATAAGACACTTGCACTAACCACACTTTCTGCTACACCACCTATGACATCTCCAAGTCCAGGGATAACCTTAGCAACTTTTATAAGTCCATTTTTCTTTAATTTATCAGCTACAGGACTTATAAGTCCACTAGTTGCATTTAAGGTTACAACTAGGGCTAGTAATGTCTTTAACAACCAACCTACACCATCTGACAATAATTCTGATAACTTAGAAAGCATGTCCTCCTTAGATAGGTTGTTAGCAATCGCTATAACAAAATGTATATTAATCATAGGAATTATTACCTTAAGTAAAATAATATCTACAAGTGTAATTAAAAATAGTGTAGATTGATAATATACATATGAAGTTGCAGAACCTGTACTAAATGCTAGAGCCATAATATATGTCGGTACAAGCACTTTCATAAAGTCAAGAATAGATTGGATTGAATCATATGCAATATTTGAAACTGTAATAAAGGATGTTGTTAAGATGGCAAATAACAAAAGATATGTAACATAAAAACCTGCATCTGATACTTGCTTGTTTTTAAAGGCCTGGGAAATATTTGTGAAAATGGCTCCTATAATTGCAATGGCTATTATGGCAGTGAAATCTTTAATATTCCCCCTGATTTCTCCTATAATTCCATCCTTAATCCCAATAATGATCTGACCAATTGATAAATCATTGTCTCCCCTAATTAGTTCACTTATAAGCTTTCCAAAATCAAACTTTTTATTTTCACCTACAAGATCATCAATTACATATTGAATCTCATCATATTCTAATTCGCTATACCCATATACCCTCTTATCTAGCAAGAAAAACAATAAAAGTAAAATAATTAATATCTTAGCAAAACCCCATCTTCCTTTTATCAATTTGTCCACTTCTTAATCTCCTAAACTGTTAAAAATTCATTGATAGTATCTAGCAGAGCCATTAAGATGGGCATCCCAGTTGCTAGTATTGTTAGTTTGCCAAATAACTCAATCTGACTTGCAACAGCATTATAATTACAATCCTTACATATGTTAGCAGCTATTTCAGAAATTAAAGTTATCCCAATAATCTTAATTAATATGATAATGTAGTTTTCATTGATCGGTATATATCCTTGTATTTTATTTATTGAATCAATGATTATTTGAAGTTTTGGTATTCCAAGAGACATAATAAGGAAGCAGCCTGCTATGCTAATTAGAATGGCAAATTCTTCATTTGTTTTCTTAAATAACAAAGCCATTAGACTAACAATGATTCCAATTAGTGCAATATTTACCATGGTTTCACTTCCTTTTATAGTGTTTTTAGGTTAGGTATTTGCGAAACTCTTTTTTGCAATTAAGTTTTTATAATCCTATACAAATTTTTCGCTACAAGCGTAAAAAACACGCGATTTTCGCTCAAATCTTTGTATAGGATTATAAAAACAATTAGATTTACATAGTTTCGCAATTAAATCTGCATTTATAAATATAACAGGTCGGTAACGGTTTCAAATAGTTCGGCTATATATGGGACTATCCAAAGTAGGACAATAACTAGGCCTGCCATGGTTACGATCCATGTAAGTTCGTCTCTCCCACTTTGTTTTAAGACTGAGTTTAAAACCGAAACCAGTATACCTACTCCAGCAATTTTTAATATTAAACTGATTTCCATGTAATCCTCCCACAATTATGTTTATCATCTTGATTTTTCTTGGTGATACATATTGGTTTCTTTTATAACAAAATAATTGTTATAAAGATGCCACCCATTATTCCAAGGGAATTATATAAATGGGTCCTATCCTTGACAACTTTAGATAGTTCGTTAATTGTCCCATCTATTTGCTCAAGGTATAAATCAAGAGTGTTAATTTGCATGCTCTTATCTAAATATCCTATACTTTCTCCTAGTTGGTTTAGTAGGAGGTAATCTTCTTTTACTAACGAAGTATGTAATAAATGGTCTTTTACACCCTGTTTCCATATTGATGCAAAGGATTCTCCCTTTAATTCCAGGAGCTGTTGGCTAATTTTCTTTAAGAATTCCTTATATGTACCATTATGTCTTTTTGATAGGGTTTGCACTGCTTCTGGTAGTGGTGTGTTTGCAAACTCTATGTCTCCTCTAAGTAATATAAGAAGCTTCTTAAGTTCCTTTAGGTCATTTATTCTAGTTTTAAGCTCGTTACTAAAGTAAAAACCAAGGGCTGTACAAGAAGATATAACCAGTAAAGCACCTGTTAGTTTAATCATTTGAACAACCCCCTTTTGTTTAGTATGTTTCTTAGGTGTTTGGGAAACTTTGTTTTTAATCTGGTTTTAATCAATCCTTACACCCTCCTTATCATATATTCCTTCAAGATGGCCAATTTCAGTTTTATTGTTTAATAGAATATATCTTTCAAACAATTTCTTATTAACTAGTTCATCTAAAATAGGTTTGTTTTTTATATCTTCTATTGAATTTCCATGGACAGTGGCAATTAGCTTGCTCCCACAATTCATTACATATTTAATTGCTTTAATATCTTCATCAGAGCCAACTTCATCAACAGCAATGACTCTTGGTGACATGGATCTTATTAACATCATCATGCCTTTAGCCTTTGGGCAGCAATCTAAAACATCTGTGCGAACACCAAGGTTGTTTTGTGGAACCCCCATATAAGATGCCCCAATTTCAGATCTTTCATCTACCACCCCAATCATTAAACCTGGATAACTGGAACTACCATTAGATAATTGCCTTATTACATCCCTTAGGAGGGTTGTTTTTCCACAGCGAGGTGGTGATATTATCAAAGTATGAAAACAATCTCCCTGGTCATTGTAAAGGTAGGGCATAACCTTATTGGCACAACCTTCAACTTGGTGAGATAATCTAACATTAATAAATGAAATATACTTCATGCTCCTAATTTTTTCATTGTCAAGAATAACTTTTCCGTTAATTCCGATTCTATGGCCTCCTGATATAGTAATAAACCCTTGCCTAATCTCATCTTCAAAGGCATAAAAAGAAAAATTACTTATGTACTCCATAGTTTCTCTTATTTCATTTATATCTATGTAGAATGCATTTTCAATGCTTTTTGAGAGTCTACTATCACAATCAATAACAAATTCTTGATTGTCATATATGATAAACAAAGGGGAATTTACCCTTAACCTAATTTCTTGAAGCAGTTCATAATTAATATTAAGTCGTCCCATTATTGTTCGGATCTTTGATGAAAATATTTTTAGTAATTCATCTTTCTTATTCATAATCTCCTCCTTCTTAAAACAATATATGTTTGTCCCAAAAAAATATAACTATATAAAAGAACTTTCTTAGGGAAATTTTAATGGTCCAAAATGTTAAACACTTGACTTTACCAGTTGACAGTGTTAAAAATAATTAAGTTAATAGAGCTTTCCAATTAACTATTATATATTTACTATGAGGGAGGATTATTATGGAATACGGATTAATAGGTGAAAAGCTAGGCCATAGTTATTCTAAGGTTATTCATGAAAAGCTTGCAGATTATGAATACAATTTAATTGAGTTGGACCTAAACGAATTGGATACATTCTTAAGAGATAAAAGATTTAAGGGAGTAAATGTTACAATTCCATATAAAACCACTGTAATACCTTATCTAGATTCTTTAGATGATAGTGCAAGAAAGATAGGTGCAGTTAATACAGTAGTTAACAAAAACGGAAAACTAAAAGGTTATAATACTGATTACTACGGCTTCTTATATACATTAGACCACCATAAGGTTGAAATAAAAGGTGAGAAAATAATAGTTCTAGGCAATGGAGGTGCGGCTAAGGCTGTTATTGCAGCTTTAGAAGATTTACACGCTGGGGAAATAATAATAGTTAGTCGTAGCCTGGGTGATAATACTATTTCCTTTGAAGAATGTTACAAAAATCATACTGATGGAAAGGTGATCATTAACTGTACACCTGTAGGCATGTATCCCGAAATAGATGTAAGCCCTCTAAAACTTGAAAACTTTAACTCTTGCACACATGTTATAGACCTTATCTATAACCCCTCCCAAACTAAACTCCTAAAAGAAGCTAAGAAAAAAGGGATCTATGCAATTAACGGTCTAGAAATGCTAATAGCCCAAGCAAAAGTTGCTTTGGAATATTTCTTAAATATTAAAATAGATAATTCTAAAATCCAGTTAATTAAACAAGAACTTTAACAAACTTCATATTCTTAGATTACTAATAAGGGTATAGGCGGCAAAACCGGCTATACCCTTATTACTTTGGTAACACTTAGAGATCTTTATTAATCGTTTTGCATCTGAATTAAAATAAATCGGTAATACTTTTAACAATTTTGTAATATTTTCTTGATATTTTCGTATTATAGTAGTATAATACTTTTATTCGAAAGAAAAGCCCGCGTTTTGGTACTCATAACTACACTAATTTGACTAGAAAACTAACAGAGTAGCAAAAGTAATCGCAGTACAAAGGATGGTTTTATAGATAAGTAATAATATATTGTAACCGTAAAACAAAGGCTAATAGCAGATTTTAAAATTAATTTCCTAGACAAGTTTGTCTTTTGGTAAATTAAGATTAAATGAGGAGAACAAATTGAAAGAAAAATTCATAAAAAATAGAAACAAGATATTAATTGTCCTTGCATTAATACTTTCACTATCAGGAGTTGTTGTTTTAGCAGAAGTATCTAGCAATGGTACAGCTAGCACTCCAGCAGAACAAGGAGCACAGATTCTAGAGGCTTCATTGTTATCAAAAAAGGTTAATGAAGACGAAACAGTAGCTTATGATTTAACAAGTATAACTACAGAAGAAGTTAATGATCAACCTTCTATTAATGTTGAAGAAGATACAGAAGAAGTTATAGACCAAGAAGATACAGAAG
>CAZOSE010000072.1:0-9069 GCA_964582385.1 uncultured Lachnospiraceae bacterium | reverse complement strand
GTTCAATATAAATATTGACTTGTATTAAAAAAAGACTTATTGTAAGTACTTTTAACTCTCAAGTAATTATATAAATAACTCAAAAACAGGAAAGTAGACATTGTTTTAAAGTCTACTTTCCTGTTTTGTTTTTTATAATTTTAATAAAGCACTCTTAATGTCATTCTTCATATCTATAACAGCTGCACGTGCAGCATCTGCAAAGTTTTGAGGGCCAAACTCTTGGTAGCTTGGATTATTATAGGCTGCGATAATACCCCTTGAAGAGTTTACAATTGCACCCAAGCCATCTTTGTTGAAGTAGTGAACTAGGTCTTTGCCACTTCCTCCTTGGGCACCGTAGCCAGGAACAAGGATATAGGTTCTTGGCATAATTTTCCTAAGTACTTTACCTATTTCTGGGTAGGTTGCACCAACTACAGCTCCTACATAACTATATTCATCTCCTGAATGAAGTTCTCCCCACTCTGCTACCTTTTGGCCAACTAATTCGTATAAAGGTTTCCCATCTACAAGCTTGTCTTGGAATTCTCCACTAGAAGGATTAGATGTTTTAACGAGTACGAAGATTCCTTTGTTTTCTTCTTTACATACGTCTATGAATGGTTTTACTCCGTCTGAACCTAAATAGGGATTGACTGTTGCAAAGTCTTCAGTAAATGGATAGTATGCCTTACTTCCCACTTGAACTTTACCTAGATGACCGTAGGCATATGCTGATGAGGTTGAACCAATATCACCACGTTTAATATCTCCTATAATTACTAGTCCTTTTTCTTTACAGTAATCTAGAGTTCTTTTGTAGACCATAAGGCCTTCAATACCATACTGCTCGTACATTGCAATTTGTGGTTTTACTGCCGGTATAAGATCATAAGTTGCATCTATAATGGCCTTGTTAAACTGCCACAAGGCTTCTGCTGCCCCTGCTAGGGTTTCACCTTTTTCCCCATAAGCCTTTTCCTTTAAATGTTCTGGTACAAAAGAAAGTTGTGGGTCTAGTCCAACACAAATTGGATTGTTAGTTTCTCTAATCTTCTTAACTAATTCATTTATCATTGTATCCTCCGTAGAAATTTATATTTACTTACATAAACCGCTCATTCTCAAATACTATATTCCCTGCCACTATAGTGGTTTTTACTTTCCCAACTACATTCTTACCATCAAAAGGTGTATTCTTGCCCTTTGAATAGAAGCCATTTGCATCAATTGCATATTCTTCATTTGGATTGGCTATTACGATATCTGCCTCTTTCCCTACTTCTAAACTACCCTTATCTATTTCAAGGATTTTTGCAGGATTAAAACTCATTTTCTCAACCATTTCCATTGGTGTTAAATGACCTGGTTTTACTAAATGGGTCATGGTAAGAGCAAAAGCAGTTTCAAAACCTACTATTCCAAAAGGGGCTTCTTTAAAGGATTTAGACTTTTCTTCTTGTCCATGTGGAGCATGGTCTGTAGCAATAACATCTATTATACCTTCTTTTAGTCCTTTTATTAAGGCTTTTACATCTTCTTTTCCTCTAAGGGGTGGATTCATCTTATAATTAGCATCATCTCCAGGAATCTCATCATCAGTCATAACAAAATGGTGGGGACAAACTTCACCTGTAACTTTTATTCCTTCAGCTTTTGCATGTTTTATAATACTAACACTATCTTTAGTTGAACAATGACACAGATGAAGTTTAGCCCCTGTTTCTTTAGCTAAGATTACATCTCTTGCTGCTATCACATCTTCCACAGAATTACTAATACCAGGAAGATTTAGTTCCTTAGCCTTCTTGCCAGCATTAATTACTCCACCTTCAACCAAATCACTATCTTCACAGTGGGCAAATACAATTATACCTAGCTCTTTAGCAAGTTTCATTCCTTGCCTATATACTGCAGTATTCATAACAGACTTACCATCTTCACTAATTCCAGCTATTTTAAGATCTGCCATTGCCTTAATATCTGCTAGTTCCATACCGTCTTGAGCCTTTGTTACACTAGCAACTGGTAGAACATTGATTAAAGAATCCTTCGCTAGCCGTTTATAAAAATCTTCAATATTCTCTTTGCTATCCATTACAGGATTGGTATTAGGCATTGGACATACAGTTGTAAATCCACCACTAGCTGCAGACATTGTGCCTGTAGCAATAGTTTCCTTATATTCATATCCAGGTTCACGCAAGTGGACATGAAGGTCAATAAATCCTGGCATAACATACATGCCTTTTGCATCGATAGTTTTATCTGCTTCTACATCAATATCCTTTTCCACTCTTGCAATTTTATCACCATCAATTAAAAGATCGTAATTACCCTCCCTATTACTTGCTGGATCTAAAATGTAACCATTCTTGATTAAGATTAACAAAACAAATCCCTCCTTTGTGTGATAATAATCTTGTTACTTATATTTATATTGGTTTTTTGATACTATAACACCTTAAGAATAAATGCCTATATTAATCAAATTATAACTTATATGGATAATTTAAACAACTTTATTTAAACTAAAATCAGATAACGCTAAAATCGCCTAATGTAAATTTCCTAGCTATCTACTTAGAACTAGCTGCTTTTAACTTCCTACTATCTACTTAGGTCCCGTTGTTTGGACTTTCTAGCCAACCACTAAATAGACTAAGGGAGATTCACAAAAAAAGAGACAGTCTCTTATATTATCTAGATTCCAAAGTAAGAAGCCTCAAGTTTGGTTTCCAGTAATAAATAAAACTGTCCCATTTATTATATTATTTCTTAGATTATCTATGTTCCTAAAAACCTCTTATTTTACTTCGATTACAGTGTTATCTTTAGTGTACTTATTATCGGAAGATGTAAAGCCTCTTAAACTTAATTGGTAGGCTAATTTTTCTTCATTAATAGTTGATACTATTCCACCATTAACAAGTAATTCCTTAATAGCTACATCATTGCCTTCCTCATCCTTTAATCCAACCAATACATCAATTGATTTGTAACATACGTCTGCAATATTAGCAAAGTTGCCGTCTTGAATATCTTTACGATCACATAACCAGCTACCACCTACTGCATATACCTTAGGATCATTGTAATCAGCTAAGTTATCAAGGCTCGCTCCACCAGTTGGAATAAATCTAATATCAGTAAATGGACCACCAAGAGCTTTTATAGCCTTTAAACCACCATAAACATTAGCTGGGAAGAATTTAAGAACTCTAAGTCCTTTGTTTCTAGCAGCTGTTATTTCTGTAGGTGTCACACAACCTGGGCAGATTGCAATATCATTTTGTATACAATAATCTACAACTTCTGGATCATAACCTGGTGATACAATGAATTTAGCTCCGTTTTCTATTGCTTGTTTACATTGCTCTAAAGAAAGAACAGTTCCTGCCCCAACCAACATCTCTGGACATTCCTCTGCAACATTCTTAATAGAACCTAGTCCCGCTTCAGTACGTAGTGTTATTTCCATAACTCCTACTCCACCTTCTAATAGTGCCCTTGCTGTATCAACTGCATCTTTAACATCATCAATTACAACAACAGGTACAATACCACATTGATTCATAAGTTCCATTACTTTACTCATAATATTACTCCTTTGATTTTTATATTATTTTTATGTTTACGAAACTCTATTTTGTAATTTATTTATATAGTCTTATACAAATTTGTAAAACACACTCTAAGATTATCAATGTTTATTTAACTTGTCAATATAAAAACCCCCAGATTTGCACTCTAGGAGTCTTTAACTTTTAAATATATTTATTAGGAATCTGGCAAAAAGACACTTTTTCCTTGGCCACACACAGGACATTTATAATCCTCTGGTAATTCTTCAAATGGAGTGTCTCCGTCGTAGGCATAATGGCATACAGTACATACATAGGTTGTAGAAGTATTCGCGTTAGAAGAGTTATCAGTAGATTTATTAATAGTTTTTCCAGACTTTATTGCCCTGTAATCTGCATATGACATTGGTTGACCTTCGGCAATCTTCTCCCCTTCAGTAACATCACATATAAAGAGGTAGTGAGAACCAAGATCAAGCACAGAAGATACCTCAAGGCTCATATAGGCAATTATACCTTCAGTAAGGTAAGGGTTGCCGTCCTTATCAGTTTTATAATCCACACCTTCAAATTTATCGTTATCTCTTCCACTTCTCATACCAAAAGATTTAATTATATCTAGTGGACAATCAATAGCTATTACAGAAACTGCTAAACTCCCCTTTTTCTTAACTAGTTCTGTTGTGTAGTTATCTTTCATCATAGTTACATTCATACGTACAGGATCAGAGGTTGTCTGAACAGCTGTGTTTATTATGCATGCATTCTTATTCCCATCTTCTTCAACACCTGCTATGAAGAGTCCATAAGTCAAAGTAAACATACTTGTTTTATCCATAGTTATCCTCCATTAGTTTCAATATAAATTGATATACCAATATAAAATAACACATTTAGGAAACTTTGTCAATTTATTAACTATCTATTTATTCCCAAATTATGATTCGTCTATTCCCAAACATAACTTGTCATTGTAAGAGAACCAAGTACTGGAGATTTATTATATACACTAACCTTATCTTCTTCTGTTATGGCTCCAAGGGAATATAAAAACGGATAAAAATGATCAGGGGTTGGTACTGCAAGATTTGCTACTTGGCCTAAGCTTTGGTAGTTTATAATATTTTTATGATTATAATTTATTACATTGTCATATATATAATCATCAAATTCATAAGCCCAATCAAATCCTTCATTAGCCATGTTCCAATCTACTAGTCTTAGGTTATGAACAACATTTCCTGAGCCCATAATTAAAACACCTTCATTTCTTAAAACTGCCAACTCTTTTCCTATTTGATAATGTACCTCTGGTGGAGCATAAGCGTCAACACTTATTTGAAACACTGGTATATCTCTTTCTGGATACATATGAACTAAAACCGACCAAGTACCGTGATCAATTCCCCAAGAATTATCATATTCAGACTCAGTTGTTATTAAGTCTTTTGCTCTTTTGGCAAGTTGCGGCTGTCCAGGTGAGTCATATATTATTTCATATAATTCTTTTGGAAACCCATACATATCATATATTGTCTTTGGACTTTCCTCATTCATAACTTTTGTTCCTTGCGTATACCAATGGGCAGAAATACATATTATAGCCTTTGGTGTAGGAATCCTCTTTGCTATTTCCTTCCAAAATCTTGTAAATTCATTATCTTCAATTGCATTCATCGGTGAACCATGACCAATGAAAACTACAGGCATTTTTGACATATAATCACATTCCTCTCTTTATCGTTATTTATAAGTACTTTCTTTATAATCATAATATTAATATTATATAAATATGGTCTTCATGAAATATTGTCACCCTATCAGTTATTTATGGTTGACAATCACTTTTGTTAGTATATAATTTATAATTAGAATATCAATCTTAAGAAATGTTAATCAGGAGGATCTATATCATGGAAGTAAGTAAAAGTTATACAAGTAATACAAGGAAAGAATCAAAGGCATACCAAATGGCAAGTGTCGGAATAATGGCCGCATTAATATCTGTACTTGGACCATTATCTTTACCAATTGGACCAGTTCCAATTTCCTTAACTAATCTGGCTATTTTTATTTCCCTATATGCACTTGGAATGAAAAAAGCTACAATTAGCCTTTTTATATATTTACTAGTAGGCTTTGTTGGTCTACCGGTGTTTTCAGGTTTTACAAGTGGCCCTGCAAAACTTCTTGGCCCAACTGGAGGATATCTTGTTAGTTTTATATTCATGGCCCTTCTTGCTGGCTATTTCATTGATAAGTTTATTAATAGGTGGCTTTTATGTGTTATAGGTATGGTTTTAGCTACTGCACTATGTTATGCCTTTGGTACGGCTTGGTTATCCTATCAAGCGAATCTAAGTGCTAGTGCTGCCCTTACTGCAGGAGTAATTCCTTTTATTCTTGGAGATTTAATAAAGATTTTCCTTGCTGCATATATTGGACCTAGAATTCGTGGCAGACTAATTAAAGCTAATCTATTTTAGAATACACCTATAATCTTATTTTAATCTTAAACTAATCAATCAAAACTTGAATATATCAAATAATCGTTCAACACCCTCATCAATATTACTTTCTTCTACCCCTGAATAATTGATAACTAGGGTATGTTTCTTGGCATTACTAACGTCGTAATAATATTGACTTAAGCAAGAAAGATTAATTCCCTTCTTTCTTGCGAGTTCTACGATTTCTTTATCTGTCAAATTAGTTTCCACCTCTAAAAGAAAGTGAAGTCCAGCATTTTCTTCCATAATACGAACTTTATTCTTAGTCACTTTACGTTTAATGCTTGTTAATATAGCATTTCTAATGTTTTTGTAATAGGTTCGCATTCTATTAATATGTTTTTCAAAATATTCTTCCTCAATAAACTTAGCCAGGGTATATTGTTCAAAATTAGAAACTGTACAAGAGTAAAAGCTAAGTTCCTTATTGTACCTTTCCATTAATTCCTTAGGTAAAACCATATAACTAATTCTTATCGTTGAAGTCAAACTTTTTGAAAATGTATTCATATAGATAACTTTCTCACCAGTATCTATACTTTGTAGCGAGGGAATTGGCTTACCTATTAATCTAAACTCACTATCATAATCGTCTTCTAAAATAAATCTATCTTTTGACTTAGCTGCCCACGATAAGAGCTCATATCTTCTATTAACAGGAGTTACTATTCCTGTGGGAAAATGGTGGGAAGGTGTAATATGAAGTACATCTACCTTAGACTCCTCAAGGGAAATAGGATCAATGCCTTCACTATCTAAGGGTATATGTATCCATTTTACATTATTTACTTGGTAAATGCGAGATATTTTCTGATATCCTGGATCCTCTACTCCATACACCCTATTATATCCAAGTAACTGAATAATAAGGCCATAAAGGTACTCTGTTCCAGCTCCAACTACAATTTGCTCTGGTTCTACTTTCATTCCTCTAAATTCATACAAGTATTTGGCTATAACTGCCCTGAGGCGATAAACTCCTATGGACGGTGACTTGGTCATAAGTTCCTTTTTGTTGTTTGACATTACCTCCCTCATTAGCTTTGACCATATTGAAAAAGGAAAGTTATCAGTAACAGTAGAATTACTAGCTAGATCAATAAAGTAGTCTGTAGTATCTTCCAACCTTTCTACCTTTTTATATTTTTTGTCTTGATCAAAGCTATCAATATTAAATCCATCTAATTGAATTTCACTAATATAGAATCCACTACGAGGCACAGAATATATATAACCTTCTGCTACTAACTGACTATATGCATTCTCAACAGTAATAGTACTTATATTCAAATGCTTTGCTAAAGCTCGCTTAGATGGTAGTTTTTCATTGGCTTTTAGTTTATTTTCTTTAATATCATATTTTATTTGCTTATATAAATGTTCATATAGGGTATCATTGCCTATATCTTCAAAGGAATACGTTAACATAAGGCCTCCTAGCTGACCATGTCTATTTTAAGCGTTTTGACTATATCTTTATGGTCAAAGTTTAGTATAATGGTACAAAGATAATTTGTAAAGGAGAATTTTTCACATGAATAGAATTTTAACAATACAGGACATCTCTTGTGTTGGAAAGTGTTCACTTACAGTTGCACTTCCTATAATCTCTGCTTTAGGGGTAGAAACATCAATTATACCAACTGCTGTACTTTCAACTCATACAATGTTCAATAATTTTACATTTAAAGATTTAACTGATCAAATCGATCCAATCGTTAAGCACTGGAAAAGTGAAAATATTAATTTTGACTGCATCTATACAGGCTATTTAGGTTCTATTGAACAGATTGATATAATTGCCAATTTGTTTGATGAATTTAAAACAGATGATAACCTAATCCTTGTAGATCCTGCTATGGCAGACAACGGAAAGCTCTATCCAGCATTTGACGAAACATTTGCAAAAACTATGGCTAAGCTTTGTTCAAAGGCAGATATTATTGTTCCTAATATAACTGAAGCTTCCTTTATGACTGGTATGGAATATAGAGAATCTTATGACCAGGAATACATTAAGGAAATGCTTGTAAGCCTATCTAAGTTAGGTTCTAGAATATCTATTTTAACAGGAGTAGGCTTCAAAGACGGCTCTACTGGTGTTATGGGCTATGACAAAGATAAGAATGAGTACTTTTATTACGAGCACGATAGAATAAATGTTAACTTCCATGGTACAGGTGATATATTCTCAAGTACTTTAGTAGGAGCTATTGCAAATGGCCTTACTTGGCAAGAAGCCCTGCCTATTGCAGCTGATTACACTGCTAAGTCTATCCAGCTTACTATAGACGATCCAAATGGACGTGATTACGGAGTTAACTTTGAAGAGGCTATTCCTTATTTACTTAAAAGAATGGGTAAATAAATAAAAATACTCCTCCTTGTAATATACAGTTTTAGGTGTTTTGTGAAACTCTCTATTACAAGAGGAGTATATTTCAAATCCTTCTAGTAAAAATCAATTATTTTAAAAAAGTTCTAGATAATCAAAATATCCTTCCTTCTCCATATCTTCCTTTGCTATGAATCTAAGCGAAGCACTGTTGATACAGTATCGAAGTCCACCTAATTCTTCAGGACCATCAGTAAATAAATGGCCTAAATGGGAATCTCCAGTTTTGCTACGAACCTCAGTACGAATCAAACCATGACTCTTGTCTAAAACATTCTGGACTAGTTTCTTGTCTATTGGCTTAGAAAAACTTGGCCACCCACATCCAGCCTCGAATTTATCAGTTGAAACAAAAAGTGGTTCTCCTGTTGTAATATCTACGTATATACCATCTTCAAAGTTATCATTGTATTCATTTCTAAAGGAAGGCTCAGTAGCATTGTTTTGGGTAACCTCATACTGAATTTTACTTAAACTTTCCCTAAGTTCCTCTTTAGTCCTTTTTGTGAATCTTTTGTTTTCTGGCCTATTGTTTACCACCTATTTCACCTCCTAGGCTATCTCTTCCAAAACATGAGCAATTCTTGTTGGAAATGTT
>CAZOSE010000071.1:0-9134 GCA_964582385.1 uncultured Lachnospiraceae bacterium | reverse complement strand
ATACCAATCTCCCTTTATTTATATTTTATATAGATTTATCTTTACAAGTTTTTAGCTACAAGCGTAAAAAGCACGCGATTTTCGCGAAAATCTTTGTAAAGCTAAATCTATATAAAATTCTTAATCCAATTAAGTTTACCTAGTTTCAAGATTAACTTTCCTTATATTTGTCAATAAAGAAATTAACAATTTCCTCTGTTTTCATGCCCCTAGATCCTTTAACAAGTAAAGCATCTCCAGGCCCTAATATATTATTCAAATAAGTAATAGCCTTTTCATTAGTGGAAAACGAGTGGGTTACAATATCCTGATTGTTAGAGTTTACGCCCTGAGCAATGTATTTAGCTTCCTGTCCAATAGTGATAAGTTCATCTATCTCTTTACTAGCTATAAATTCTCCCACATCTGTATGGGCCTTTTGTGATCTTGAACCAAGTTCAAGAACATCGGCTAAAACTGCAATTTTACGATTGGTGTTGTTAGTAGATAGTAGAACATTGATTCCACTTTTCATTGAGTCTGGACTAGCATTATAAGTATCATCAATAATTGTGATTCCACCAGCTTCTTTGATTTCACCTCTCATGGATATTGGCTTATAATCCTCTAGACCCTTTTTTGCTATGGAGACTGGAATGTTATAAAACTCAGATATCGATATAGCACATAGGGCATTGTTGATATTGTGGTCCCCTAGTACATTAAGTACTATCTCTTCTTCACTTTTCTTTTCTTGATTAACTAAAGTAAAATAAGTCTTTCCATTAGCTACTCTTATATTCTTTGCGCTGTAAGTGTTTCTTTCTTCTGTTCCAAAAGATACTATAGGATTCTCTTTAAGTTTAGCCTTAGTAATCACACTTAAGTCTATTTTATCATTATTTTGTGAGTTTTCTTTGTCTTTAAATGAGTTGGAAAAACAGGACAAGTCCCAAAGTAAGGGGTCATTGCCATTTATAAAAAGTCTTGATCCCTCTTTGAATTCATTTATAATATTAAGTTTTTCTTTTCTTATGTTATCCTGAGTCTTTAGTAGGGCTATGTGAGAAATCCCAATATTAGTAACTATTGCAGTGTCAGGTTGGGCAATTTTAACTAGTTTGTCCATTTCTCCTTCTTCACTTATACCCATTTCTATTACAGCTATTTCATGGTCTTCTTCTATACGAAACATCATTAAGGGTAGACCTACTTGGCTATTCATATTACCTGCAGTTTTAAGGACCTTGTAAACTGTGCTAAGGGCGCTGCTAACCATCTCTTTAGTGGTTGTTTTCCCTACACTTCCGGTAATCCCAATAAGAGGTATTGTAAACTGGTTACGATAATAAGTTGCAAGTTCTTGAAGAGCTTGTAGGGTATCTTTAACTTTAATACATACAATATTCTTGTGATAGATGTTTTCTCTTGATGTTAAACAAGCTACTGCACCGTGTTTGTATGCATCTTCTATAAAATCATGGGCATCCACATTCTCACCAATAATAGGTACAAACAAGGCACCACATTTAGCCTCTTTAGAATTAGTACTTACAGAGGATATTGTAATTGATGATAGGTCTATTGATGAATTCTTATGAATGATTGTGCCATTAACAGCTTTGGCAACTTGTGCTATATTCATCTCTTTCATATATTTATGAGTTTAAAACCAGATATTTCCCCTGGTAAATAAGCTCAGCCACACCACCTTTTTTTAGATTATCTTAATTCCTTCTTCTTCCATGTCCTTAACAATCTTTTTGATTAAGCTTCTTTCATCCATGTTATATTTAATGCCTTTTATCTCTTGATAATCTTCATGGCCTTTTCCTGCTAAGACTATAAGGTCACCAACTTTTGCATGTTCAATACTATATCTAATCGCTTCTTTACGGTCAACAATTGTGATATAGTCCCCTTTACCTTTTTTAACACCAATTAAAATATCATCAATGATTTCTTCTGGTTTTTCAAACCTTGGATTATCGGATGTTACAATTGTAAGGTCGGCTAATTTTGAAGATATTTCACCCATTTCGTACCTTCTTAGTTTTGAACGATTACCGCCACATCCAAATAAACATACAAGTCTTGTAGGCTTATATTCTTTTAGGGTTGAAAGCAAACTTTCAAGACTCATAGCGTTATGAGCATAATCTATAAGTAGGGTAAAGTTATTGGAGATATCAATAGATTCTAATCTTCCCTTAATTTTTACATTTTCCAAACTTTTTTTCATAATATCTATTGGCATTTCAAGATGTCTACAAATTGCAATGGCAGTTAAGGCATTGTATACAGTAAAGTTTCCTGGAATATTCAAGTGGAAGTGATCCTCTATAAGTCCCTCTACATCAAAATCAATTCCAAGTCCACCATCGTCCATATGTAAATCAACATTAGTAGCTCGCAGATCTGCTTCATTTTCTATAGCAAAAGTCTCCACCTTACAGGTATGACCTTCTAATATTTCTTCTATATGCTTATCATCTTTATTAAACAATCCCACTTTACACTTTCTAAAAAGTGAAGATTTTGTTCTAAGATAGTCATCAAAATCTTTATGTTCAGTTGGTCCAATGTGATCTGGCTCTATGTTTGTAAAGACACCGTAGTCAAATACAAAACCATCAACCCTATTCATCATTAAACCTTGAGATGAAACTTCCATAACAACACATTTGCAACCTTCATCAACCATTTTCCTAAAATGTTCTTGAATAACATAGGATTCTGGGGTTGTATTATTAGCGGGTATTACTTCACTACCAATAACCGTTTCAATAGTACCTATGAGTCCAGTTTTAATGCCTGACTCTTCTAGAATTGCTTTTACCATATATGTTGTAGTGGTTTTTCCCTTAGTTCCTGTTATTCCAACTGTAACTAATTTTTTTGCTGGATGTCCAAAATACACAGCTGACATGTTAGCAAGAGTCTCTCTTGTGTTTTTTACTCTTATTATGGTTACATTGCTAATAGGTGGGATATCTTTTTCTACAACTATAGCCGCGGCACCATTGGTTGCTGCTGTACTTGCAAATGAATGTCCATCACGTATCATACCGGAAATACATATAAACACAGAACCTTTTACAACTTTTCTGGAATCATATACAAGGTTTTCTATTTCAATATCTATCTCTCCTTGTTCGCATATAAATTCAGAATTCTCTAATAAACTGGATAATTTCATGGGTTTTCCTCCAAATATTAATATTAAAACTTATGTTTATAAAAAAAGATTAGTCAAGAGTTCCAAAGTCATTTAGGGGCCAGATTCTAAATATTGCTTTGCCTTCAATATTATCAAATTCAATTGGTCCAATTTCTCTATACCTACTGTCATAGCTTTCTGTTCGGTTATCACCTAAAACAAAGTACTGATCACTCTCTAGGGTAAAACCCTCTTCGGCAATACCCTCATAACCTATTGCATCTGTTTTGCCAAAGTCTTCTTCTAGTAGTACTTGATTTATATAAATTTTATTATCTTTTATTTTAATATCTTCTCCTGGTAGTCCAATAATACGTTTTACATAATAATCTTTATTATCTTTGCCATCAGGATAAAAAGCTATAATATCAAATCGTTCCAAACCTCTAACACGGTGGGATATTTTTTCTACTATTATATTATCACCATCATAAAGGCTATTCTCCATTGACCAACCTTCGACAAGTGTTCTTTGTGCAACATGGCTAGTCAACAAGTTTGTTGCAATAATTATAAAAGCTATATATGTTATTAGCTCAATTATATCTGTTCTAGAACTTTTTTCTTTGTTTTTATTCTCATTTTCTTTTATACTCATTAATATCACCAACTATATTTATTAGTGATCAAGTATCTCCATATTATCAAGTGGCCATATTCGAGCCCAGGCCCGGCCAATAATTGCCTCTCTTCTTACAGGTCCAATTTCACCAGACCTGCTATCACTGCTATTATTACGGTTATCACCTAATAGAAAATACTCATCACTTTCCAAAACAATATCATTACTAGCAATTCCAGCATATCTTATTGCTTCATTGCCATAATCTTCTTGTAAAATTTCATCATTAATATAAATCTGATCATCTTCAATTCTAATTGTTTCACCAGGTAAGCCAATAACTCTTTTTATAAAATATGTTTCTTTATCTTCTTCTGTATCAAATGGGCGAAACACTATAATGTCAAACCTTGCCGGTTCGTTAAAGCGGTAAGATATTTTCTCGAGTATTAAGTGGTCTTTATTATTTAGGGTATTTTCCATTGATCTGCCGTTTACTTCTATATGCTGTCCTACAAAAACTTGAAGCAACAAAAAAATCGCTACGATGACAATAAAATAAATTATCATTTCTAGAATTTCTCTAGTCAGACTAAGTCCATCTTCTGTGTTGTTTGTATTTATGTTGTCACTATTAATATTTTCATTACTTATGGTTTCTTCATAAATATTATTTGAAGATTGATTATTATCACTATTCATATTGTCTCCTTAGCCGATTAATAACATCAAAGCCCTATTATGTAAAAACTGTTGCAAACAAACAAATTAACTCTCACTTATGGTTATCTTGTAAGCGTGAGGAAATTTATACAAAGTCGCAACAGTTTATTTATGATTTTATCTTTTAGTATTCTTCATCAAGAACAATTTTAACTTTTGAATCATTAAATTCCTCTACAGCTAGGGAAAGAGGTTTCTTAGATTCAGTATCTACAAGGGGTTGGGAACCGTTTATTATTTGTCTTGCTCTTTTTGCTGTTGCATGAACTATAGAGTAACGACTTGTAACTACAGGATCCTCACCTGGTCCTATTTCACTATTAACTATTCTCATTAAATCTGTATATGATGGTCTTAACATATATACTCTCCTTTCATGGGTATCTTCTATTTTTGAGTGTTTACTAAATTATATAGTAGGTGTTTCAGCATCTTCTAGGGAATTAACTGAATTGACCCTGTGTAGGATAGTCTCAGGTAACAAGGCTGACAAAAACAAGTGCCCAGTATCCATAACAATTACTGACTTTGTTTTCCTTCCACATGTAGCATCTATGGCAGTTCCAGCGTCTTTAGAGTTTTGTACCATTCTCTTAATTGGAGCTGCACTTGGACTAATAACACCTAAAATCCTTTTGGAATTAATTACATTGCCAAAGCCTACGTTTATAAGTCTATTCAATTCTATCCTCTTTTCTATTCAATGTTTTGAATCTGCTCTCTAACTTTTTCTACTTCAGTCTTAAGATCAATTGCAACATTAGTTACTTCTAAGTCATTAACCTTAGAAAGGATTGTATTGGCTTCTCTATTCATCTCTTGAGCAATAAAATCTAGCTTTCTTCCTATTCCATCTTCCACTTCAAGGGTTTCTCTCATGTTAGAAATATGGCTGTTTAGTCTTACAATCTCTTCATCAACAGTAACCTTGTCTGCAAATGTAGCTACTTCAGTTGCTAAAATACTCTCGTCAATCTGAGTATCTCCTAGAAGTTCTTCTACTTTAGCCTTAAGGTTAGCGTAATGTTCTTCAACAATTTGGGGAGCTTTTTCTTCTATAAATCTAATGTAAGAATCCATTATGTCTAACTTTAATATTAGATCATGCTGTAAGTTCTTACCTTCAAGGGCTCTTGCCTCTACTAGATCTATAACTGCCCCTTCTACCGCCTTTTCTAAATCAGGCCACAAATTGTCTTCATTAGTTGTTTGTTCTTCTAAACTAATTACTTCAGGGAATCTTGCAAGGGAAGATACTCTAATATCGTTATCTATACTAAACTTCTTTTTCATTCGTTCAAAGGTTTCCATATAGTTTTCTGCTAGTTTTTCATTATATTTGATACCTATATTATTGCTAGTATATTCTTCATAGGTAATAAATACGTCTACCTTTCCACGATCTACGTGTTTTTTAATTAGGTTTCTAATTTTAGATTCTAAAAAAAGCAGCTTTTTAGGAAGTCTAATGTTAATATCACAGTATCTGTGGTTAACTGACTTCATTTCTATAAGGAGTTTTCTCTCTTCGCTGGACCTGTCACACCGTCCGAATCCTGTCATACTCTTAATCATATAGCACATTCTTTCTCTTTTATTTAAAATAACTGGTAAACATATATCAATTTATTATAATTGAAATGCTGTTACAAGTCAATATTAGGGGTGAATTCTTTTATTCCTACATCTTGCCTAGCTTATGATGGGGTGGTATACTTAGGGAGAATTCTAGATGAAGGAGAATTGATATGGCTTTAGATGGATTTGTAATTTCGAATTTGGTGTATGAACTAAGTAGTAAGTTGCTTAATGGCAGGATTAATAAGATACATCAACCTGAACATGAAGAACTTATGCTACAGATTAATAATAATAGGGTTAACTATAAATTGTTGTTGTCAGCTAATGCTACAGTACCATTGGTTTCTTTGACTGAGACTAGTAAGCAAAACCCGATGAATCCGCCGCCTTTTTGTATGCTACTTAGGAAGCATTTGAATAATGCGAAAATTGTGGATATTTCTCAGCCTAGCTTGGAGCGTATTATTAGGATTAAGATAGAACACTTGGATGAACTTGGTGATTTGTCTTATAAGTATTTGATTATTGAGTTAATGGGTAGGCATAGTAATATAATTTTTTGTAATAAAGATGATATGATTATAGATAGTATTAAACGTATTTCTCATGCAGTTTCTTCTATAAGAGAGGTCTTGCCGGGAAGACAGTATTTTCAACCTGAAGAGATAGAAAAACTTAATCCTTATGAATTGGATTTTGAATCCTTTTCTGATAAGGTTTTGTCTAAATCTTTGCCAGTGTTTAAGGCTATTTATATGTCTATTACAGGATTTAGTCCTTTAATGTCAAATGAATTATGTTATAGGGCTGACATTGACTCTTCCATACCGGCAAGTGAACTGTCTGATGATGAAAAACTTAGGTTGTTTGAAAACTTTAAGTTTTTAATTGGATTGATAAAGGAAAATGATTATGAGCCTAATATTATATATAAAAATGGTAATCCTCTAGAGTTTTCTTGTTTTATCCTTAGGGTATATGAAAACTCAGAGCCTATGAAGTTTACTTCTATTTCCCAAGTGCTTGAGACATATTATTTATCAAAACTAGAAGGTAATACAATTAATCAAAAGTCTGCAAGTCTTAGAAAGATTGTTTCAACGGCAATAGAGAGAACATCTAAAAAGCTTGACTTGCAGGCTAAGCAGTACGAAGATACTAAAAAACGTGAACTGTTTCGTGTATATGGTGAGCTGATTAATACTTATGGCTATAATGTTGATCCTAAAGACAAGAAGTTTACTGCCCTTAATTACTACGATGGCAAGGAAATAGAAATACCCCTTGATCCAGATCTAACTATGGCGGAAAATGCTCAGAAGAATTTTACTAGATATAACAAGTTAAAGAGGACTTATGAGGCCTTAACTGTTCATATTAAGGAAACTAAGGAGGAACTTGATCATCTTGATTCTATTAAGACTTCCTTGGAAATTGCTGCTACTGAGGCTGATTTAACACAGATAAGGCAAGAGTTAGTGGATTATGGTTATGTAAGGCGAAGAAATCAGGACAAAAAGAAAAAACAAAAAGAAGCAAAGAGTAAAGCTTATCATTATATTTCTTCTGATGGTTTTAACATGTATGTTGGTAAAAACAATTATCAAAATGATGAATTGACTTTCAAAACAGCTTCAGGGGATGATTGGTGGTTTCACTCAAAGAATATTCCTGGCTCCCACGTTATTGTAAAATCAGCAGGTCAAGAATTAACAGACTCAACCTTTGATGAAGCTGGAAGACTTGCCGCTTACTATTCCAAAGGTCGTGATAGCGGTAAGGTTGAGATTGACTATACTAAAAAAAGACACCTTAATAAGCCAAAAGGTGGCAAACCTGGTTTTGTAACCTATCAGACCTATTCGTCTATGGTTGCAGGGACTGATATTAAAGATATAAAAGAAGTTAAATAATGATTTGGCGGGATTGATTGACTCAAAATCAAGTATTGATATAGGGGTACTAGTTGTTACTTATTAAAAACAAAAAACTCAAGGGTGTATTTCTATCCTTGAGTTTTTTCGTATTTACATGTGACAATACTCTTATCTTGTCATCCATACAAGATAATAAGACATTTAGTAGTCTAAGACTTTTACCATGTGCTTGTTTTGGTAAATTTGTCAACTAAGGACTCAGCCTTTTCTACTATTTTTTCATCAAAGTTCATGTAATGGAGTAGCTTAATTGCATTTCTCGTCTTTGAAGGACCTTCCTTTAACTTATAGTCAAAATGTATGCCTTCATCTGTTATATACTCTCTAAAATGATAGTTATCATATTCATTACTTAGTATGTTTGTCAGTTCAATATCATGGGAAGCTGTTATTGAAAGGCCGTCTAAATCATGGAGATATCTAAGGACCGCTGCTGAGGCTGCAATTCTTTCAATTGTGTTTGTTCCCTTTAGAATTTCGTCTACAAAACATATACACTTAGTTTCTTGTGCTTTATCTAATATTCTTTTTAATGACCTTGTTTCTTTTATAAAGTAGCTATCTCCTTCAGAGATATCGTCTCTTACAGCCATAGAGGTTATTATAAGGGAGAATCTCATTTTAAATTCTTTAGCTGCACAAGTGTGTATAGTCTGGGCCAAAATACCATTAACCGCCAAGGCTTTTATGAAGGTAGACTTTCCTGAAGCATTAGACCCTGTGATAATACTATCATTTCCTATTGTCCCACTGTTACTAACTGGATCTGAAAGAATTGGATGATAAAATTCTTCAAAATATATAGAGTTTTCCTCATGAAAAGATGGTTTGCAATAAAAATGTATGCTGTTTCTGAATGATAACACGCAAATAGCCATATCTATTTCACCAAAGGATTGGTACAAGGTGTGAAATTCCTCGGTGTTTTTCAAAATCACTCTTATGGCTTTATTATAATTACGTATATCAGTCAAAAATATGATGTTTATATATTCCTTAAGAATCCCTACTTCAGAATAATCTTTTTGCATAATTCCTGAAAGTTTCGCCCTTATTTTCTTAAACTCAATAAAACTTCTTCTTCATCTTTCAGGTTATGAAGTGCGTCATACAGGTATTCTTCACCTACTGA
>CAZOSE010000070.1:8886-9244 GCA_964582385.1 uncultured Lachnospiraceae bacterium | reverse complement strand
TACCAAGAAGGAACAAGATACCCTAAAAGATATGAAAATTGTTCAAGAAATGTATGCAAGGGGATATGATTTTCTTCCAATTGATATATACACAGCCAAGGCTAGGGATTTCGAGATAAGAGATGGCAAGATTATGGCTTCTTTTAACTCTATCGAAGGACTTGGAGAAAAAGCTGCTGATGCAGTTGTAGAAGCTGCAAAAGACGGACCATATACGTCATTACAAGACTTTAAGAGCCGGACTAAGGTAAGTAGTACAGTTGTTGAAACAATGGATAGAATGGGATTATTTAATGGTCTACCTGAATCAGATCAAATGTCTTTTCCTTACTCTGTACGAACATCTCCAACGCTTCTT
>CAZOSE010000070.1:2734-8876 GCA_964582385.1 uncultured Lachnospiraceae bacterium | reverse complement strand
AGAAATTTAGTAAGTTTTTATACAAAAATTATGTATAAAATAGGGTGTGGTAACTTAGGCTAATTTATTATCACACCCTATTAAGATATAGGGCGTAATAATTTATACATAAAAATAATAATTATTTTCAAAATATACTTGATTTTTAAAATGAAATAAAGTAAAATTATCTTCGTTGCAAGGCTCGTTGGTCAAGTGGTGAAGACGCTGCCCTCTCAAGGCGGAATCAGGGGTTCAATTCCCCTACGAGCTGTTTAATATTTAGTATGTAGGCCATTTTCAAGATTATATTTTGGAAATGGCCATTTTCATTGTAAACTTTAACAATTATTGACAGTCCTTATGTTCTTAATGTACAATACATTTTATAAGCTATTAAGAAGATTTCTAAAACCAATAGAATGGAGAAGAATATGGATAAGACAAGAAAACTTGAAACCTTATTTACTTCTTGGGGTGAAGTAATTAATAAGGACTGCCCTCTAAATGACTATCCTCGTCCCCAAATGAGACGTGATAATTGGCTTTGTTTAAATGGTCCTTGGCAATATGCCTTTAGTAAAGATGCTATTAAGCCACAGGAATGGGAGGGAGATATTCTAGTACCTTTTTCTCCAGAAAGTCCTTTGTCAGGTGTACTAAGGCAATTACAAGAAGGGGAAACTCTATGGTATTTTAAAGAAGTAGAGATTAAAAAGTCTGATTCAGATAGCCGTATTATATTGCATTTTGGTGCAGTAGATCAACATTGTAAGGTTTGGTGTAACGATATCCTACTAGGAGAACACTCAGGTGGTTACTGGCCTTTTTACTTTGATATAACTGACACTATCGGTGAAGGTATGGCGGCTATTATGTTGGCTGTCACAGATGATACAGATCAAGGGGATGAGGCATGGGGAAAACAAAGATTAGAAGCTGGTAAGATATGGTACACTGGTCAAAGTGGAATTTGGCAAACTGTATGGTGTGAGGAAGTACCCTCTGATTATATTGAGAACATATTAACAACTCCCATATATCAAGAGAAAACACTTAAGGTTAACATTGAGGGTGGTTTATTAAGTGGGATGGTTCGCGTATTAGCTGAAGGGGACCTAGTTGCCAAGGGAGAAATAAAAGACGGCGAAGCAAAAATATTTATACCTAACTGTAGAAGCTGGCACCCTGATGATCCATTTTTATACGATCTTGAAATCTCTGCTGGAAAAGACAAGGTATTTAGTTATTTTGGTATGCGTGAGTTTGGTTTTGAATTAGATGACAAGGGAGTGGCTTATCCTACACTTAATGGTAAAGCTATTTTCCATAATGGCTTACTTGACCAAGGCTATTGGAGCGATGGAATGTATACGCCACCTAGTGATGAAGCTATGGTATGGGATATAGTGCAAATTAAAAGTTTAGGATATAATATGCTACGAAAACATATAAAGATAGAACCCTTACGTTGGTATTACCACTGTGACCGTTTAGGTATAATGGTATGGCAGGACTTTGTAAATGGTGGAGGTCCTTATAGGGATTGGGTAATTCGCAAGGCTCCTTGGATAGGCTTTAACTTTGGTGATGGTCCTAATCGCTATAAATTACATGGAAGAAGTAGTAGTAAGGGTAGAGATGTGTTCGAGCGTGATTTAAAGAGAACTATCAAGCTGTTATATAACTCTGTCTCTTTAGGTGTATGGGTTCCCTTTAATGAAGGCTGGGGGCAATTTGATGCTAAGCGAATATGTAGTGAATTATATAAACTTGATCAAACAAGACTTATAGATCATGCCAGTGGTTACTTTGACCAAGGCGTTGGGGATTTTCATAGTTATCATATTTACTATAAACGTTTTCGTCCAAAGAATAAGAATCGTAGGGGTAGAGTTTTAGCTCTAACGGAATTTGGTGGGTTTAGTCTTCCTATACAGGGTCATATGGCATCTAGTGAACTTATGGGTTATAAAATTTTTACCAAGAAAGAAGAACTGACTAATGCATTAGAAAAACTATATGAAAAGGACGTCTTTCCCTATATAAAAGAAGGACTTGGAGTCCTAATATATACACAAGTAAGTGATATTGAAGATGAAATAAACGGCCTCTTTACTTATGATAGAAAAGTAATTAAGATAAACACTAATAAAATCAAGTCTATAAATAATAGGATTTATGAAGAGTTTAACAAAGAAAGAGGGACAAATTGATGGAAAAAAAGACTAAAACAAGAGTAAATAATAAAAAGTTCTGGCTTTTTCTTTGGGGTTTAGGACTGGCTGGCCAACTATGTTGGAATATTGAGAACCAGTGGTTTAATACCTTTGTATATGCAAAAATTGCAAAAGACTCTAATATAGTTACCTTAATGGTAATTACAAGTGCCCTTGTAACTACTTTTAGTACTTTTTTATTTGGGACCTTGTCTGATAGAATAGGTTCAAGACGTAAGTTTGTATCCTTTGGATATATTGCATGGGGAATATTTACTATTGCATTTGGCTTTACAGAATTTTTGCAAGCTGGCCAAGTTGGTGTAGGGGCAAAATCATCAATATGGGTTGCATTCTTAGTTATTTTGATAGATGATATTATGAGTTTTTTTGGTTCCATGGGTAATGATTCTGGTTTTAGTGCATGGAGTAATGACTTTACTACTGACCAGAATAGGGGCCAAATTGGTGCTATTCTTGCCTTTTTGCCTGTTATAGGAACAATTATTGGAACAGTAGTTGGCGGATTACTTATTGGCAGTGATGATAATTATAATCGTCTATTTTGGTCCATGGGGATTTTTGTAATTATTATGGGTGTTTTATCCCTATTATTCCTTGAGGATAGTCAAAGTATTAGACCACATAAGAGGGGGACTTTCTCTCAGCAACTTAGTGAGATCTTTCACTACAAAGGCCTCCTAGAACAAAAAGAACTTATCTTAGTCTGTATTACCACAGCCCTTTTCTTTATACCATTTAATGTTTATTTTGTACATATGGGTAACTGGATGATATATAGGATGGGATTTGTTCCAGGAAGTATGGGGATTATTCAGGGAATTAGCCTTTTGCTAGCTTCCTTATTAGTTATTCCAAGTATTGGGGTTATTAATCGAGATAAAACTCCTTTAGTTGCATTTGCTGCTATTTTTCTTAATATGATTGGCCTTTGGATATTAGGATTATTTATTAGGCCTGGCACTGTTGATACAGAAAACATATTTAGCTTGCAGAATTCACTTTTGTTTTTTGCTATCTTTCTTGCTGGTGCTGGTTATGTCCTTGTGGTACAGAGTATGACAATGTGGTTAAAACAACTATATCCTAAGGAAAGCAGTGGTCAGTTTGAAGGGATTCGTGTACTGTTTTTTACATTGATTCCTATGATTATTGGTACTATCATAGGTAATATAATAATTAAAAATGGTGCAGGGAGTATAGTGAATGAATATGGGCTAGTGGAAAATATACCAACAGAGAATATTTATTTGTGTGCTGCAATACTTGTTACTATACCACTTATCCCTTTATTTATTGGAGCTAAATCTTATTATAAAAGGGTAAAAGAATAAGATATACTAATAAAAGATACTAATTGATTGTTTCAGATATTGGTATGGAAGAAGTATCCTATAATAAATCGTGGAAAGAAATATTAAGGAAAGATAAATCATAAGATGATTTGTCTTTCCTTGATTTATTATCATAAAATTTATCTTCCAAGACATATCTTTCTATGATTTTGTTTATTTAATGATAGTATTAAATATATAAGTATTAATTTAACGCAATAGCTTGACAATGTACTCTTAATGAGTTATATTTTTAGATAATTTATATGGAATATATATAAATACCAATTAACAGGAGGATATAATAATGAAAAAGTATTTTAGACCAGTCATGTGTAACAGTATGCGTAGCAAATATAACTTCATAAGTAGATATGGAAGAATGCGAATGTGCATGCCTATGGCTGTTTATTAATAAATACTATTATGCAATTAAGCTATTTTAATGCAATCAAGGTTTTGATTGATTCATTATTATATTATTTTTAAATATATTGTATTAATAGAATAAGTTTATAGGATACACTTAATTTTCGCAGGAACCGTATGGTATCCTGTTTTTTTTATATTTTATATCATTTTGGAGGGGTTCCATGGAAACTAAAGAAACTATTGTAAAGATAAGAAATTTAGAAAAGACATTTTATACGAAATATGGTAATGTCGAAGCCCTTAAAGATGTTAATCTTGATATATATAAGGGTGAGATTTTTGGAATAATAGGTCTTAGTGGTGCTGGAAAAAGTACCCTAGTAAGATGTATAAACTTTCTAGAGGTACCAACTAAAGGAGAAGTTGTTTTCGACGGACTTTCCCTATCTAAGCTCACAGGAAAGGACCTCAGGAAAGCTCGTACATCAATGGGAATGATATTTCAACAGTTCAATTTATTGTCTCAAAGGAATGCACTTGACAATGTGTGTTTTCCATTAGAAATTATTGGTGTATCAAGGGCCAAAGCAAAGAAAAGAGCCTTAGAACTACTTGAACTTGTTGGGATTTCTGACAAAGTAAACTCATATCCTAGTCAGCTTTCGGGTGGACAACAACAAAGGGTTGCCATTGCAAGAGCCCTTGCAACAAACCCAAAGATTTTACTTTGTGATGAAGCTACAAGTGCTCTAGATCCAAATACTACTTCTTCAATTCTGGAATTATTAAAGGATATAAATAGTAAATTAGGAATTACAATAATTATTATTACACATCAAATGAATGTTATTGAAAGATTATGTCAAAGGGTAGCAATAATTGATAAAAGCTATATTGCCGAAGTTGGAAATGTAACTGATGTATTTACTAATCCAAAATCAGCTATAGCCAAGGAACTTATATTATCCCATGGTGTTAAAGATATTAGTTTTATCAAAGAACAAGGTAGGAAACTTAGGATTGTATTTGACGGACGTTCAACTTATGAACCGATCATTTCAAATATTGTATTAGAGTCAAAAGGGCCTATTAACATATTATATGCGGACACGCGTAATATTGATGGAAAGGCAGTTGGTGAGATGGTAATTCAATTGCCAGAAGAAGAACTATTAGCTAATAAGATTACCAACTATCTAAATCAGATAAATGTAAACTTTATGGAGGTGGAAAAAAATGTTTGAACCAAAAATTATAGAAATGATTGGAATGGGCATATTAGAGACATTATATATGATTTTTCTTTCTTCTGCCATAGCATATATAATTGGTCTTCCCCTAGGAATAATTTTGGTAATTACAGATAAAAATGGAATACATCCTATGGCGGTAATTAATAAAATTTTGGGTTTTATAGTTAATCTTATCAGGTCAGTACCATTTATTATTTTATTAATAACTATACTTCCCATTACAAGAATACTAGCAGGAACTACATATGGACCGACTGCTACAGTGGTTCCACTAATATTTGGATCAGCACCTTTTATTGCAAGGATGGTTGAAGCCTCAATAAAGGAGGTACCTGAGGGAGTAATTGAAGCTGCAAAAGCAATGGGAGCTTCTACTTTCCAAATTATATGGAAAATTCTTATTCCCGAAGCAATGCCTTCCCTTATTACAGGAAGTGCTATAGCAGTAACTACTATACTTGGCTACTCAGCAATGTCAGGCTTTGTTGGTGGTGGGGGCTTAGGAGATATTGCAATTCGTTACGGTTACCACCGTTATCAAACAGATATTATGATGGTTACTGTTGTAATTTTAGTAATTATAGTTCAGATAATTCAAGAAGTTGGATTAAAGATAGCAATGAAAAAGGATAAAAGAATTTCTTAATAGATAAATTTTTTAAGCTTATACAAGATTTGCCTAGTTTCACATTTAAATAATAGTCTTATAAATTAGGAGGAAAAATAAATGAAAAAAATAGTATCACTTATATTAATAGGAATTTTAAGTATTACTTTATTAACAGGATGTAGTAACAGTGGAGATAATAATAAGGATAAGGAAACTAATGAAATAGAAAAGGATAAGGCAGGAGAGGGTGACGATAAAAAGCTAACGAAACTAACTGTTGCTGCCAGCCCGTCCCCCCATGCAGAGATTCTTGAAGCTGCATATCTTAATCTGCTCGAGTTTTCCCACGGCAAC
>CAZOSE010000070.1:575-2724 GCA_964582385.1 uncultured Lachnospiraceae bacterium | reverse complement strand
GCAAAAGCAGGCTATGATTTAGAAATTATTGAATATACGGATTATATTTTACCTAACAATGTGGTAGACCAGGGAGAAATTGATGCAAACTACTTCCAGCACGGACCTTACCTGGACGACTTTAACAAAGAAAATGGAACTGACTTAGTTGCTGTTTCTAGCATTCACTATGAGCCCTTTGGAATATATAGTGGAAAAAGCAAATCAATAGAAGAGCTAGAAGACGGAGCCTCTATAGCAGTTCCAAGTGATACTACAAACGAAGCTAGAGCTTTACTTTTATTAGAAGAACAAGGTTTAATTAAATTAAAAGATGGAGCTGGTTTAGGAGCAACTAAGAATGATATTGCAAGTAATCCTAAAAACATAGAAATTGTAGAGTTAGAAGCAGCTCAACTTCCAAGAGTTTTACCAGATGTTAATTTAGCTGTAATTAATGGTAACTATGCTATTGATGCGGGTTTAAAAGTATCTGATGCTATTGCAACAGAAAACGAAGAATCTATAGCTGCGGAAACATATTCTAACATAGTAGCAGCTAAAAGAGATAATGCAGATAGCCCTTCAATCAAAGCATTAATCTCCGCACTTCAAACTGATCATGTAAAAAAATTTATAGAATCTACTTATGATGGAGCAGTAGTACCTATTTTCTAGTTTTGAACTACTCACGACCAAAGTAACGAGTGTGGGTGGCTAATTCATAAAAGTAACAAGAGTATTAAATAAAATTAAAAATATATTATAAATAAAAGAGACAAGTAAAATTTGAATCCAACACAAGTTTAAACTAAAAGTTTAACTTATGGTTGTACAAATGATTTTACTTGTCTCTTTTTTAATTTATAAAAAGTATTATCTATGAAATAGTAAAAGTAAAAGTATTGATTAAAAAGCATCAAACTTTGGTAAAGTACGTCAATTGATATTGACAATCATTAGCAAGTGAGCTAAAATAGACATGTAATCAATTCCCAGTAAACTACTAGGGATTAGCAAATTAACTGTTATATTGTTGAGTTTTAGAAAAATATTTTAAATTATATGATTAAAATCAGTAGTTTATTATATTGTTTTCTCTTTATTGCTATGCTATCATTAAGTGGCTCTATTATATTATTAAAAAGTTTCAAACATACAAAAATATTTATTTGTTGTTTTACAATACATTATATTTACAAGTGGAGGTTGTTATGAATCAAAAAGTTAAAGATAATTTAAGAGAAGAATGGTATGATTTTAACCTAGCAAGTTGGGCTACAGAAATTAATGTTCGTAGCTTTATTCAACATAACTATACACCCTATGAAGGGGATGAATCATTTCTAGCAGACCCAACTAATAGAACAAAAGAGCTTTGGGATGAAGTGCTAGAATTAATGAATGTTGAAAATGAGAAGGGTATTATTGGTGCAGAAACAAGAAAGCCTTCTACAATTACAACTTTTGGCCCTGGATATATAGATAAGGATAAAGAAGTTATTGTAGGTTTTCAAACAGACGAGCCATTAAAAAGAGGTATAATGCCAAATGGAGGTATTCGTGTTGTAAGAAATGCCTTAGAGTCATATGGCTTAAAACTAGATGAACATACCGAAGAAGTATATAGAAATAGAAAAACTCATAATGAAGGAGTTTTTGATGCTTACACAACTGCAATGCGTAAAGCAAGATCTTCAGGTGTAATTACAGGTCTTCCTGATGCTTATGGTAGAGGACGTATTATAGGTGACTATAGAAGAGTTGCCCTTTACGGAGTTGATTTCTTAATTGAAGAAAGAAAAGAACAAAAGAGATTGCTAGAAATTCCTGTACTTCAATCACCAGATATTAGATTAAGGGAAGAGATATCAGAGCAAATAGGTGCTCTTGTAGAACTTAAAGAAATGGCTGCATCTTATGGATTTGATATAAGTAGGCCAGCAAACAATTCTCTAGAAGCTACACAATGGACTTATTTTGCATACCTAGGTGCTATTAAAGAACAAGATGGTGCGGCAATGAGTTTAGGCCGTGTTACAACATTCTTAGATATATATTATGAAAGAGACTTAAAGAACAATTTGATAACAGAAGTAGAACTTCAAGAGATTATGGATCAATTCGTAATGAAACTTAGAATGGTTAGATTCCTAAGAACACCAGAATA
>CAZOSE010000070.1:0-565 GCA_964582385.1 uncultured Lachnospiraceae bacterium | reverse complement strand
TGTCGTACCCTAGTTTCAAAAAGCAGTTTCCGTATGCTTCATACATTATATAACTTAGGGCCAGCTCCTGAGCCAAACTTAACTGTTTTATGGTCTAATAATTTACCTAAAGCATTTAAGGAATACTGTGCTAAAGTTTCAATAAATACAAGTGCAATTCAATACGAAAATGATGACATCATGAGAAATATATATGGTGATGATTACGGTATTGCTTGTTGTGTATCTGCAATGACACTTGGAAAACAAATGCAATTCTTTGGAGCAAGAGCAAACTTAGGAAAAGCACTACTATATGCTATTAATGGTGGTAGAGACGAAATGTCTGGAGACCAAGTAGCACCAATGTTTGCACCTGTTACTGGAGAATACTTAGATTATGATGAAGTAGTTGAAAAATTTGATCAAATATTAGACTGGCTTTCAGAATTATATATTAACACATTGAACGTAATCCATTACATGCATGACAAGTATAATTACGAAAAACTACAGATGTCACTTCATGATATTAATGTACAGCGAACAGAAGCTTGTGGAATTGCTGGTTTATCTGTAGTAGCAG
>CAZOSE010000069.1:5382-9510 GCA_964582385.1 uncultured Lachnospiraceae bacterium | reverse complement strand
AATGATAATTCTTCTTCTTTTTCAATTGGTATTAATTTCTCTTTTACTTTAGCCTTGCTAGGTATGTCCACATTCATAAGAACAATTGATGTTAGCATTATAAGTATTCCAAAGAATCCAACTAAACCGATTTTTTCCTTTAGCAAGATTACACCTGAAAGTGTAGCGATTACTACTTCAACTGATGCGATAATTGTTGCCTTTGAAGCATCTACATTTAAAGCCAGCCCTTTCAAATATAATAAGTTTGCTATTAAACCAGTAGCTAAACCATTAAGTATTGCCCAGAATAGAAAGCTACTATTAGTAAAGAGGTCTAAATGTTGCCAAGGCTTAGCAAAAACTGCCATTATGATTGCACTGAACAATAACATATAAAAAGTCATTGTTTCAGGATCATCTCCACTTGTTGCAACCTTCCCAAGTATTGTGGTAAGGGCGTATAAGAAACCGGAAATAACTCCTAGAGTCAGGCCAAGTCCTGAGATGTTTAATTCTGTAAAATTACCACCTGTTACCATTAGAGCACAGCCAACAAGGTTTAAGACAAGTGCAAAGTGCTGATACTTGCGTAACTTTTCTTTGAAAAAAATCATAGACATTAAAGCGGCAAACAGAGGAGCTAAATACATAAGAATTGATGCTGTAGCTACACCTATCATAGTTACTGCGGTATCATTTGCTAATTTGAATATACCTTTAGTTAAGGCACCTAATATAATACTATACATTAGTCCTTTTTTTGAAATTTTCAATCCATCTATACCCTTTCTTGCCAACAAGTAAATCATTAACGGCAAAAGGGATAAAAAATGTCCGGAAAATGCTGTTACTAGTGAAGAAACACCCATATTACTCATTTGGGTTACAAAATATCCACCAAGTCCCCAGAAAGTTCCAGACAAAAAAATTAGAAGATATCCTTGCAAGGATCTTCTATTTTCCATACCAACCAACCTCCCAAAAAATAATATTAAGTTTTACTTTAATATTATAGTCTAAAAAGTCAGACAATTCAAAGGAGTATTGCAAATTCTCTGTTTTGTTATATTAAAAAACTTAAATCAAGATAATTGTGTGAAAGTTATCTATACAAAGAAAGGGAGTTATGGACAATAACTAGAATTTGTGAGTTGTTAGTACAAAAATTATACAAAAGTAAGAATATTTGAAAACCAATTATTACTTATGGGTTTTTATTATGATTTATATTAGTTTCCATGGTAAGATTATTATGATAAGCTTAATTTATCTTTGCAAACTAAGAAATAAAAAGAGATATATCTAGTTAGCTAGATACTAAAGAGTGAATAAGGAGTAGTTGATACAATGAAATACACTTCAGAAATAAGACAGGTACAATGTGAAGAAAGGGTAATTGAATATAAGCTTACTAGAAAACCAGTTAAAAATATAAATCTTCGCATTAAACCTGATGGAAAAATATACGTTTCTGCGAACAATAGAGTGCCAACAGATTACATTGATAACTTTATAAAGGAAAAACAAGGATTTATACTAGATGCTTTGGACAACTATAAAGAGAAAAAAAAAGAATCAGTAATATTACCGAAAGAATATGTGGATGGAGAAATATTTAAGATTATTGGTAGAAATTTAAAATTAATAGTAATTGAAAGTAAGAATGAATCTGTAACAATAGATGAAACAAATATATTTCTAAGAGTTAAAAATAATAAAAAAGATGACAAAAACTATAAAGAAGCTTTAATGAATAAATGGTTAGGCGAATTAACAGTAGAAACCTTTCAAGAGATATGTAATGAAGCATATCAAGTATTTAAGAAATATGGCTTGGGATATCCCAATGTGAAAATAAGACATATGACATCAAGGTGGGGTTCTTGTAGACCAAGGAAAGGAAATATCACCTTAAATAGCAAGCTTATGGAAGCTCCTAGAGAGAGTATAGAATATGTAGTTTTTCATGAATTTGCACACTTTATACATCCTAATCATTCCAAAGACTTTTATGATTTTATGACTTTGTTAATGCCTGATTGGAAGGAAAGAAAAAAGGAATTAGGGAAAATATTATAGGGTGGATAATACATAAGAATAAAAGTTTATATAATGTACCCCATAAGGTGGGTACGACAAGAAAATTACTAATTATAAAAAAGATTAACAGGAGAGAATTATGAAAAAAGAGTTTAAAGAAGGTATGAAAGACGGTGTTCCCATAGGTCTTGGCTATTTTGCAGTTTCCTTTTCTTTAGGAATTGCAGCAAGGAATGCGGGACTGACACCACTTCAAGGACTTATCTCAAGTTTATTAATAAATGCGTCAGCAGGTCAATATGCACTATACTTGTTTACATCAACAGGAGGGGCATATTTTGAATTAATGATAATAACATTGATTGCAAATGCAAGATACTTTCTAATGAGTTGTTCACTTAGCCAAAAGCTATCTTCAGATACACCACTAGGTCATCGAATGATTATAGGTTTTGATATCACCGATGAACTTTTTGGTATATCTGTTTCCCGTAAAGGTATGCTTAATCCCTATTATTTCTATGGGGCTATGGTTACAACTATACCTTTTTGGGCAATAGGGACAACTATAGGAATTATGGCAGGTAATATTCTTCCTCTAAATGTTGTAAGTGCATTAAGTGTAGCCCTTTATGGTATGTTCTTAGCAGTTATAATACCACAAGGGAAGAAGGATAAAGTTGTGGCTATATTAATAATAGTTAGCTTTATAGTAAGTTACCTAGCCTCTAGACTAGACATGTTCAAGGCAGTTTCTAGTGGAACACAGATTATTATATTGACAGTTATACTCTCAGCCATTGCTGCAATACTATTTCCTATTAAAGAAGATGAAGAGGAACTGACAAATAAAGAAGGACTGGCAAATGAAGATGAACTGATAAATGAAGAGGAGACAGAGGTAGATGGGGCGTAATGGATACATATATATACTTATAATGGCAACAGTAACATATTTAATTAGAGTTCTTCCTTTAACATTAATTAGACAGCAGATTAATAACAAGTTTCTACGATCTTTTCTTTATTATGTGCCTTATGTTACTTTGGCGGTTATGACCTTCCCGGCAATATTAGATGCTACAGGGTCCCCTATTGCAGGGGCTATAGCATTTATAGTAGGAATTATACTTGCCTGGTTTGGAGCAGGGCTTTTTAAGGTTTCTATTTCATGTTGTTTAGTTGTCTTTGTATTGGAACTTTTAATTTAAAAGATGATTAAACAACAAAGAAATTGAAAGTTTTTAAACAGATTAACCGCAAAGATTTTTATATCTCATCGGATGAGTGCTAGCCGTTTTTGTGATAGAATAATAGTATCATGATTAAGAGGTTAGAAACTAATTAACAAATCAAAACAGGAGGGATTTATAATGAAGAAGGTTTTGTTTTACGGTATGACTGAGAAAAAGATGTGTTTTCAACATATCTTAATGAATGCACTAGAACTTCATGGAGCAGGTAAAGAGACAAAGATTATATTTGAGGGTGCTTCCGTTACACTAGTTCCAGAATTTATTAAAGAGAACAATCCACTTTTTAATAAGGCAAAGGAAGCTGGACTTATTGCAGGGATTTGTCTAGCTTGCTCTAAGGTTCTGGGAGTTTATGATGAAAATATTGAATCTGGATTACCTATGCTAGATGATATGAATGGCCATGCAGGTATGAAAAAGTATATCGAAGATGGATATGAAGTAATTAGTATGTAGTTTTATCTAGCTAAGGAATGGCTTTTTGGACTTGTACTTAGAATTATTAAAAATATAATATGAAATATCAAAAGGTTCTTATCTGTGAAGCAAACTGATAAGAGCCTTTTTGAGTAAATTCAGAAAAATTAACAAGACCATTTTTGAATAAGTTTAGAAAAAATAATAAACTTTCATATAAACTATGATATTATATATATAAAATATTGGATATATAATATAAATCCTTATATAATATAATTGCTTATATCAATATACAAGTATTAAAGGGTTATAGGTTACCTTTATCAACCTAAATATAATATATAAAGGAAAGTATGAGTTTGAAATTCTATAAACATCATACAAGTAGATAATGAAAAACAACATATTTAAGAGATTGAAATCTAAAAAG
>CAZOSE010000069.1:2483-5282 GCA_964582385.1 uncultured Lachnospiraceae bacterium | reverse complement strand
AAAATGGTTATTATACAAGTAAAGAAGATGTTTCTTTATACATCGACACCTATAATAGGCTTCCTAATAACTTTATTAGAAAAAATGATGCAAGAGATTTAGGCTGGGAATCTAATGAAGGTAATTTATGGGATGTAACTGATAAGAATAGTATTGGTGGAGACAGATTTGGGAATCGTGAAGGACTTTTGCCAGATAAAGAAGGCAGACAATATTATGAATGTGATATTAATTATGAAGGCGGCTTTAGGGGTGCTGAAAGACTGGTTTATTCTAATGATGGATTAATTTATTACACAGCAGACCACTATGAAAGTTTCGAATTGCTATATGGAGAAGAGTAAATATTGAGATTTGCTTTATATGAAGATGAGTAAATGTTGAGATTTGCTTTATATGAAGACGAATAAATATTGAGAATTGTTTTATATGGAGATGAATGAATATGAGAGAAATAATATTAGATGGAAGAGAAATGATAAGTAAAGAAGAAGCCCACTTACATATTAAAGAAAGGCTACAAAGCCCCGAGTATCATGGCAATAATTTAGATGCATTATGGGATGTAATAAGTAGTTACAGTGAATCTATTGAAATAAGTTTAAGAAACAAAGAAGAACTTATTGAAAACCTAGGTAGATATGGCAATTCCCTAATCCAGGTTTTTCAAGACGCCCAAAAAGAAAATTATAATGTAAAATTCAAGATTATAGAAAATTAACTAAAAAGTCAAACTTAAAAGGAGAAAAACTATGAAAAAAAGAGTCATAATACCAAACACAGACTTAGAAGTATTTCCTATGGGTTTAGGGACAGTAGATGCTGGTATAAAATGGGATGGGCAAGACGCCTATAATATCTTTGATATGTACTTAGATCAGGGAGGGAACTTGATTGATACAGCTCATGTATATTCAGATTGGGCAAAGCCGGAGATAGCTAGAAGTGAAAGGGTTATTGGAGATTGGTTAAGCCTGACCAAGAAAAGAAATCATATCGTGCTTATGACTAAAGGTGGCCATCCAGATATGACAGTAGATAAACCAGATATGCATAGAAGCAGAATGGCCAAAGATGATATGATAAAAGACCTAGATAGTTCATTAATGAAATTAAGGACTGATCATATTGATGTGTATTTTTATCACCGAGATGATGAAAGTATTTCAGTAGCAGATCTTATTGAAACTATGGAAGGGTTTGTAAAGGAAGGCAAGATAAGATATTATGCTTGCTCCAATTGGTCTGTTGCTAGAATGAAGGAGGCGGACTCCTACTGTAAAGAAAAAGCTTATAGAGGTATAGTTGGAAACCAAGCTTTGTTTAATTTGGGAACTAAGCATATGAACCCACCATCAGATGATACCCTAGAGATAATGAATCAAGAAATGAATGAATACCATAAAGAGAACAAAAACAATGTAATGGTTCCTTATTCAGGAGTGGCAAATGGTTTCTTTCACAAATACATAACACAAGGTGAAGAGTTAGTAAAAAGAAGTCCATATTATACTAAAGAAAATATTAGGATTGGTAAAAGACTATTAGAATTAATGAAAGAATATGATGCAAGTGTTTCCCAAGTTGTATTAGGATATTTTAGCCAGCAAGACTTTCTTTGTGTTCCGCTTTATGGACCTAGGAACCCAGAACAAGTAAAAGAGGCAATGAAGACCTTTGATATAAACTTTAAGAAGAAAGATTATATTCTGTAAATTACTTTTACATAAAGTCTTAGAAAAGAGCCAGAAAAGAAGAACTGCCCAGCAAGCTTATAAAGGTAAGCAAGGGGCAGTTCTTCTTTAAATCTTATGTATATGATCAAAACCTTTAATATCTAATCAAGTATTTCTTTTACGATACCTTGTTTATCTATTTCAATGTTAATGGAAATATCTTCCAAAAAGGTAAAAATTCTTTCCTTTTCTTCTTCAACAGTTACCAATCTAGTATAATTCTCAGCTTGGATAGCTGGAATGATTTCTAGTTCAATAAAATCCTCATCTTCATCACCAGAAAAATGAATGTTTAATAGCATGGTGTCCAATGTCTTCTCGTTAAACCAGAAGTTACCAAGACTATATACAATTGGTTTACCTTTATAATATTCTATACCTTGCAGTACATGGGGATGAGCCCCAATTATAATATCTGCCCCAGCTTCTATGTAGGCTTTACTAGTTTCAAGCTGGACATCTTCAAGTTCAAAGTTATATTCTGTACCCCAATGTAGGTTAGCTATAACATAATCAGCATTATTACTAGCTTCTTTTATTGTTTCTATAAATAATTCTGTGTCATAACATCTAAGTATTCCAGGAGAGTCTTCAGTAGCTTGAGGTGTCATCTTGTTCTTCTCTGCTCTTGAAGCAGCAACATATGCAATAGTTTTACCTTGAATTTCAAAGTATACAGGTGCCATAGCTTCCTTTAAATCCTTGCCTGCACCAAAATAATGGATATCAGACTTCGTTAAATTATCCAGGGTATCTAAAAATGCTTCCTCACCATAATCAAATACATGGTTATTAGCAAGGTTTACAATATCTACACCTAACTCTTTTAGAATCTCTACTCTAGATGGATTGGCTCTAAAGGTGTAAGCCTTACCTTCCATAGGAAGTCCCCTGTTGCTAAAGGTGAATTCATTGTTAAGGGTCATAATATCGGAGTCATTCATCATCTTTATTAAGTCAGGTGAAATAGAGTCATGGATCCCATTAGTTCTTGTGTTATAAGAAATCATTGTACTCCAGTTCTCATCAAAATTAATATCTCCTGCAAATGAGAGAGTAAAGC
>CAZOSE010000069.1:0-2473 GCA_964582385.1 uncultured Lachnospiraceae bacterium | reverse complement strand
TTCTCCATCTGTTTAGATTCGTCAAGCATGTCGTTAGAGATTTCCTCTACTTCCGCTTCCTCATCTGAATATATATTATTCTCTTTATCTACACCGATAGATGCATGTTCAACAGTTGCTGGGTCATCAGTTTCTTCTTCTGCTATCTCACACTCCATATTATCAACATTAGTAATGACATCTTTATTGCCACTGGCGCAGCCCCATAATAGGCTTACCACAACTAGTAAAAGTAATAGTTTAAGAGATGATAATTTATATACCTGATGTCTAGCTTTTTTATTCAAAACGTTCTCCTTCGTTATGATTTAATGTTTTGTCAAATGGTAATAAAAATAATATTAAATTTTACAATTGAACCTATATTATAATTTAATATATAACATTATTCAATTAGCATCTAACACTAAAAAGTCCAGTACATTTCAGCATTTTAGCCAAAAAACTTATTATAAATGCAATAATAGAGCATAATACAGGTAAAAAGTAAAAATTGTTAAATATATGTCTAAGAACTGTTTGTTTTGTCATTTTTATGATATAATTATAGTAATAGCTACTGAAATTGATTTTTAATGGATTATGCTATTTGAATTAGACCTAGTTAAAGAAATGTAAAATGCAAGATATGTTTGTTTGAACTTTAATTATTTCTATGTTAAAATATTTCTAGTTATTAGAATATTATGGATGTTCATTTTAATGATAATCCAGTAATATTTTATCAAATAAAATCAAAATAAAAACATTGAATTAAGGAGGATTTTAATATGTCAAAATATCGTTGTTCAGTATGTGGTTACATTCATGAGGGTGAGTTAACAGATGATTATGTATGTCCAGTTTGTAAAGCACCTGCATCTAAGTTCACTAAAGTAGAAGCAGAGGACAAGGCTGTTAACAAATATGCTGGAACAAAAACTGAAAAAAACTTACAAGAAGCATTTTCAGGAGAATCTCAAGCAAGAGGTAAATACACTTATTTTGCAAATATTGCAAGAAATGAAGGGTATGACCAAATAGCTGCAATCTTCGAAACAACTGCAAGAAACGAACAAGAACATGCTCGTATGTGGTTTGATGCACTTGGTGGTTTAGGTAATACAGCACACAACCTTTTAGAAGCAGCTAAGGGTGAGAACTACGAATGGACAGATATGTATGATCGTATGGCTAAAGAAGCAGATGAAGAAGGGTTTCCAGAATTAGCAGACAAGTTCCGTAAAGTTGCTGCAATTGAAAAAGCTCATGAAACTCGCTATCGCAAATTACTTAGCAATGTTGAAATGCAAAAAGTATTTGAAAAATCAGAAGAGACTATGTGGGAATGTAGAGTTTGTGGGCACCTAGTAATTGGTAAAAAGGCTCCAAAGAGTTGTCCAACTTGTGGATATTCTCAAAGCTTCTTTGAAGTACGTGCAGAGAACTATTAATTAACACCTATTTAATTATTATATACAATTATTTTGCGTATCACGTGTGGAATTAAATATACCCCCATTTTATAGTAAGCCTATAAAATGGGGGTATTATTATTAATATGTGATATTATATTGATTTTACTGCATCTAAGGCCTTATCATAGTCTGGATGATTTGTTACTTCTTCTACATACTCAACATATCTAACTTTTCCTTCTGGATCAATTACAACAACTCCCCTAGAAAGCAAGCGATGTTCTTCTATAAGAAAACCGTACTTCATAGCGAAATCTAAATCTCTATGATCTGACAATACCTTTATGTTATCTATTCCTTCAGCTGCGCAAAAACGTTCCAATGCAAAAGGTAAATCAACACTTATTGTATAAATAACAGTATTATCAACTTCTGAGGCAAGCTGGTTAAAACGTCTTGTTTGAAAAGCACACACAGAAGTATCAACAGAAGGGACAACACTTAATACAACAGTCTTTCCTTTAGCATCTGATAATGAAACCTCAGATAGATCTCTATCAAGAACTTTAAAATCTGGCGCAACATCACCAACATTTATTTCATTTCCTAGTAAATTAACAGGGTTACCACCGAATGTAATTTTCTTGTTATTTCCCATAATAAACCTCCTATTTAAATTAAATGTTATTATTTTTTATACTCTTCTTATTTATTATATATTAAATAGTAATAATAAGCTAGTAACCTAGTTACTTAACTAATTAATTTTTGAGTAACTTCATATAGAATACTGAACCATTCAAATACAGAAATCGACAATTCAAGTCGGTTTTTTGTCGTTTTAAAGGAATATTTAGAATATCTCCTTTAATAATGATAATATTATAATTGGAAAATAAAATAAATTTGACACAGTCTTTCCTGGTAATGGTCAGTTGTGTTATATATAGACACAAAAAACATAAACAGATGATGATGAGGTAGAAATAAGACTCACCTAAGGAGGACGGCTAGGTGGATACTAATCCGGATAATAATTTTGATATAAGGCGATACAATAGTATAATTGAATATTC
>CAZOSE010000068.1:8823-9626 GCA_964582385.1 uncultured Lachnospiraceae bacterium | reverse complement strand
TGATTATAGAACTAAAGAAAAAGGGAATTACTTTTGTAGCTGCAAGTGGTAGGCAGTATCCAAGTATGAAGAATTTATTTAGAGATGTTAAGGAAGATGTGATATTTGTCGCAGAAAATGGTGGTTATGTAGTATGTAGGGACTGGGAATTAGATGAGCACCATATGGACAAAAGTTTGACTAGGGAGTTAATAGAAGACATACGTGGTTTAGATGATTGTTTTTTAACGGTTGCGGTAAAAGACACCTTGTATGTGGAAGGACCAGACGATGATTTTCTTGACTTGTTGTTAAATGGATATAAAAATGATGTTACTATAGTAGATGACATTTTAGCCCTTAACTTAGATATAATCAAAGTGTCAATATATAGGAAGGCTGGAATTGATGACATAGCAAAACCAATGATAGCTAAATGGAAAAATAGGGTCAGAAGTAATATTTCTGGTGGCAGATGGCTGGACTTTATGGATAAAACAGTTGATAAAGGAGAAGCAATTGCTAAAATCCAGAAAATACTTGGAATTAGTATTGAAGAAACTATGGTATTTGGTGACAACCTTAATGACCTTGGAATGATTGAAAGAGCAAAGGAAAGTTATGCAGTAGCTAATGCAAGAAAAGAGGTTAAGGATGCAGCTAAACATATGGCAGATACTAATCTAAATGATGGTGTTATTAAAGTGTTAGAGACTTTATTATAAAAAAATCCTGTAAACAGTAATTTTTGTTTACAGGATTTTTTTCTATGTAATAGGTAATATAATTGATAGTTAAAAGCCTAAGTACCCTGGTAACTTATT
>CAZOSE010000068.1:0-8813 GCA_964582385.1 uncultured Lachnospiraceae bacterium | reverse complement strand
TCTAAATGATGGTGTTATTAAGATACTTGAGACTTTGTTATAAAAACTTTGTTATAAAAATGGGGCTGAAGGAGTTAGAAAATCTATTTATCCGACAGCCCTTTTTTATATTATATAATTGCTAATTAAAAGTCTAGGATCTCTGGTAACTTATTATGTAAGAAGTTATCAAATTCTTCCCTTGTCTGTTCAAGAACAAAGTCAGCTTGGTCTATTACAGCCGTAGCAGTTGGTTTTATGTCTTTTTCTGTAGAGCTCATAATCATAACAAAACATGAAGGTTCTAGAACTAGACGGCCGCTATTAGATTCACAAACAATTAAAGCATTATCAGGTACTAAGGTTAGTGCCTCCGTAAGAGCTTCCTTTAAGTTGTCCTTTAAAGATCTAATAAGATAAACATGTTTTGCACCTGCTTCTCTTAGTAACATAGTATCTTTATTACCTTCACCTAATTCCTCTCTTATATCGTAGTCACCCTTAAGGCCTTCACATATTCCACACCCCTTACCACCTCTAGGGCATACATCACTATGATCTCTAACAGTAATTAGCTTGAAGCCAATAATGGGTAACTGGTCTTTATACTTTTTAATAATCCGTCTCGCAAGGGTTGTTTTTCCACCATTACGACCTGTTGCTCCAATAAGTATCATTTTATTTTTAGGAACTATATATTCGTTATTCATATTATATGAGTTTGGAACCCGAGACTATATCATACCGTGGGAACAAAACTCTATCACACCACCTTTTATTCTTTTGAAAATAATATTATTCTGGAGAGAATTCATTTTAAATATTATACCATTCATAAATAAATCTTACAAGCTAATAGAGTTTTGGGAATATATGTAGGCAAACAATGTGTCTTAACTTTATCAAAATAACTTTACTTATTCATTTGAATTTGTTATCATTTATATTAGATATAATTAGACAAAAATATAACAATATTTTTGTTGGCCTAGAAAAAGGCATATATACCAAGGGTAGGAGAGGGATAAATGAACAGAAAAAATCAAAGAAAAAATACAATTTTCTCAATTGTATTAATGAGTGTACTTGCTATTGCAATTGTTATTGCTGCAGACACTACAAAGGAAGCACTTAGTGCAGTTAGTGGAACAGTAGTTGATATCAGTGGTACTAATGCAGAAACTTACCAAGTTAAAGAGTTGTACGAAACAAAAGACGGTGGCTACACAGTACTTACAACAGCAAAAGGTTTTAACACAGACGTTGACATTGAAACTTTAGTAACCTTTGATGAAACCGCAGAAACCATTCTTTCAATAGAAGTTGTTTCACAAGCTGAAACTGATGGACTAGGAAGTAAAATTACTGAAGAAGATTTTACAGGTAAGTTTGTAGATATCAGTGCTCCTGTCAAAGTAGAAGATTTGGAGATTGTTTCACCGGTTACTGGAAGTGTAGGAGTATCAGGCGGTTCTAGCCAAAAAGTTGATTCTACATATAGTCCTGACAGATGGAATCAATTAGATGAATCACCAGAAGCTAATGCAATGCGTAGACTTTATGCTTCAGGTCTATTATTAAGTGAAGATAATAGTGAAGGATTAAAAACTCCAAAAGCTGATATGTCAGCCCAGGACCAAGCAATTGTTAATATGGAAGAAGCAGGACTTTTAGACAAATATATAGAGTCTACAGGAACAGTTTCCACACCAGAAACTAATGCAATTGATAAACTTGAACAAGCCGGACTACTTTCAAAAGTAGAAGGTGAAGGTGGACAAGTAGATTCAGGTGTTACAGTGGAAGTTACTAATATTGATGCAGTTTCTGGAGCAACAGTTTCATCAGAAGCTGTAGGAGAAGCTGTTAACAATGCTTATTTCTTCCTAAAAGAAACCATCCTTAAATAGAAATTAAATAATTTAAAATTAAAAAACTTCAAAATTAAATAAAAAAAGCATTAAAAGGGGTTGTCCTGTATTCTCATACAGGACAACCCTTTTAAATGTTTATCAGACTTTGTTATGACTATAGTTCTAAAACATAGTCATTATGTACTTTCCTCAGTTTTATTATTTTTCTTTCTTTGTTTATCTACTAGATGACTTATAACAATGCTTATTTCTAAAAGAATAACCATAGGCACAGCAAGTATCACTTGAGATACTACATCTGGTGGAGTTACAATCGCTGCAATAATAAATATTACTAGTATTAGTACTCCATGGGCTCTTTTTAAAAATTCTGGTTTTATTATTCCTAATCCTGATAATAGAAAAATAACAACAGGAAGTTCAAAGGAAAGTCCAAAACCTATTAAAAGTGTTAAACAAAAAGAAATAAAACTCTTTATTGAAATAGCAGGAGTGACATCATGTAGTGAAAATTGTGTAAAAAACTTCAGTGTCATGGGCAAGGCAACTCGATAACAAAAATATACACCTAAGAGGAATAATCCTAAGCCAAAGAGAAGGGTCAAGAATACATAAGGCTTTTCTTTCTTAAACAGTGCTTGAGATACAAAGGCCCATATTTCATAAATAGTTATTGGAAGACATAATATTATAGCAATAACAAATGCTAGCAGTATGTATACAGTAAATAGCTCTGACGGGGTTATATAAATTAATTGAAACCCAGGATTAAGAGCCAATAAATACTGTATTAATGTTTCCATGAATTGAAAACAAAATAGTGCAACAGCAAAGTTTATTACAGCCACCCTAATGAGCCTTTTTCTGAATTCACCAAGATGGTCGACTATTGTGCCAGTCTTCATTTTAAGATCCATTTTACCACCTAAGCCTTTTTGTCAGACTCAGGATTATCCTTAGTTATATCTTCAAACTCTTTGCTTAGTTCTTTAGATCCTTTTCTAAACTCTTTGATTGCTTCGCCAAAAGAACGACCAATTTGTGGAAGCTTACTAGGACCAAATATAACTAAAGCTATAAGAAGGACTAGAATTAACTCAAATGCTCCGATTCTACCCATATCATCAACCTCATTTCATAAAAATTAGTATTTTTTAGACTACTATGTCAAATTATACACTAAAAAAGTATACGAATCAATAAAAATAAAATGAAATGTTAAAAGGATAACAAAAAGATTGACTATTGATGTCGTATTAGATAAAATAAATATGTATGAATATTGTACAGGGAAAATTTCATTAATAACAATTTATTGGTGTAATTTTACAATATTTGGAGAGATAGAGTGAAAAATCAGTTAGGAGGATATTATTAATGTCTAATGAAATTAAAGAGAATGTAGGATTTCTAGATAGACAAATGACAAGAAGACAATTTTTAAAGGTGTCTGGCAAAAGTCTTGTTGGTTTAACTGTAGCAGGAAGCATGCTATCCCTTTTTGGATGTACTCAAGAAGATATAGACGAGGGATTAGTTACTACTTGGGCTATGCCACAAGGACTCTTAGTTGTTAACGAGGCAAAATGTACTGGTTGTGAAAGATGTGAACTAAACTGTACATTAGTTAATGATGGAGTTGCGTCAACTTACATATCAAGAGTTAAGGTAAGTCGAAATTTACACATTTATGGTGACAAGGGTATGTATAATGATGATTTTACATATTTCCCAGATACATGTCGTCAATGTGAAGATCCATGGTGTGGTAATGCGTGCCCAGTAAAAGCTATAGTTACTGATGACAGAGGAATAAGAATAGTAGATGAATCAATATGTATAGGTTGTGGCGCTTGCGTTGAAGCATGTCCTTGGACTATGCCAACTGTTAATCCTGAAACTAAAAAATCTAGCAAATGTATTGCTTGTGGAGCATGTGTAGAAGGATGCCCAAGTGAAGCACTTGCAATAGTTCCATGGGATGCAGTTACGGCAGCAGCACAGGATATAATTTAATAAGGAGGTTAATTAAAGATGGCTACATACGGATGGGCAGGTACTATTCTTAAAATAGATTTAACAACAGGAGAGATTACCAAAGAAAGCTCAGAAAAGTATCAAAAATATATAGGTGGAATGGGTATGGCATATCGTCTAATATATGAAAACGTACCTATGAAAACAAAACCTTATGATGAGGCGGCGGCAATTGTTGCTGCAGTAGGACCACTTACAGGTTCAAGTGTTCCTTGCTCAGGTAGAATGAACTTCTCATTTTTATCACCATTTTCTAGAGGAAACTCAATAGTAGATGCACATATGGGCGGGCATTTGGCTTCTCGCTTTAAGTTTGCAGGATATGATGCAGTATTAGTGCGTGGTAAAGCTAGTTCACCAGTATACATAAGAATCAAGGATGATGATGTTTCTATTGAAGATGCATCTCATATTTGGGGTAAAGGTACCTTTGATGCTAATAGAATTTTAACAGAAGAACTAGGAAAAGATTACCAAACAGCTTCCATTGGACCAGCTGGTGAGAACATGGTAAACTATGCAACAATTAATACTTCAGTTGGTAACTCCGGTGGTGGTGGAGTTGGTGCTATAATGGGAAGTAAGAATTTGAAAGCATTCGCAGTTTCTGGAACAGGTTCTGTTAAAATATCAGATCCTCATAAGGTAAAAGAACTTAATGAATATATGCTTACTGAATTAATTGGTGGTAACAACAACCATAACGTTCCAGCAGTTCCACAAAGCTGGGCTGAATACTCTGCACCTAATGGTAAAAACCGTTGGTCAGGAGCACCAGGACGTGCTTGGTTAAAAGCAAAAGGTGGACCAATTGATGCAGGAGAGCAACCACATTATGATATGAACAAGATTGCATATCGTTGTAACAAAGGGGTATTTGACTTTGGTGAAGTTTCCCTTAACTATACAGTTAAAGTAGGTGGATGTTCATCTTGTCCAATACGTTGTTACACACAATATGAGATGGACCCATTAGCAGATTATGATCTTCCGACTAATGTATCCAATACTTGTGTACCTGTAATTTACGGAACTAAGTATTATACTAACGGAATTAAAGACTTCAAATATAAAGGTGATGCTAGCATGATTATTAATGGTGCTAACGCACGTGCTATGGATGACCTTGGTGTATGGTGTAACTACTCTAACCTTAATAGAGATGTTAACTGGTTATTTACTTCAGGTAAGATGGAAGAAATCCTTTCACAAGAAGAAATAGATTCCTTCCCATGGGAATGGGAAAAGACTGGAGATCCTCGTTGGGTAGTTGAAGTTCTACGTAGAATTGCATACAAAGAAGGCGAATTTGGAATAGGAATGGGACTTGGTACATACGAAATGGTTAAGAGATGGAATCTTGGAAAAGAATTCTATGACCGTATCGATCCTAACAATCAGAATATAACTTATAATGGATATCCAAAACATCATGCTAATGAAGATTCAGGCCAAGTTGGAATGTTATTTAACTTAATGTATAATCGTGACTGTATGATTCACCACATAACTAACGTTACTGGTTCAGGTGCTCCATATGAAGTTTCTAAAGCTACAATGGAATCTTTCTTTGGAGAAGGCTGCTATGATAATAAAAAAGCATATACACCAATGAACCGTAATAAAGCCAAATTAGCAAAATGGGCATTTAACGGTAAGCAATTCCATGATAGTGCTACACTTTGTAACTGGATGTGGCCTATGGTTCAATCCCCGTCTAAAGAAAGAAATTATGCTGGAGATTTAGATTTAGATGCTAAGTTTATGAGTGCAGTTACAGGTATAGATTATAGCCAAGATGATGTTAACTTTGATTCTGAACGTATATCTCAATTACTTCGTGGCATGACAGCTTTATCCTTCTATGATAATTTAGGAGAAACTAACCTAAGAGAAACTCATGATGCGATTCCTGATTGGGTATTTGATATGGAACCTGATTTTGAGCCATTTGAAGAAGGTACTATTAAGATGGACCGCGATGATATGAGTATAGCTTTAGATATGTTCTATGAAGAACTTGGATGGGATAAAGTAACAGGTATACCAACAAGAGCAACCCTTGAAAAGTTTGACCTAGGAGATTTAGCTGATGACTTGGATTCAAGAGGAATCCTTCCAAGCTAATAAAGGAATAGGTGGTATAAAATGTTATTTGGAAGAAGAAAACCTGGTTTTATCAAAGTTGAAAAAGATGATGATGGAATATTAGAAGAGGTTAGTGATAAGGACCTTGAAGTTACATTAGATTCTAATGAGGCAGATGAAGCCAAACCTGAACTAACTGATTTTATTGCATCCTTACCGGATGTAGAAGATCCATTTGAAGGAATAGAGATGCCTGAAGAAGAAGTTGAAGTAGAGCTTACAAAGGCTCAGGAACTTGCACAGTTCATAAGAGCAAGATCTGCAGGTGGAGAAATTACTAAGTATCTAGATCTAAAGAATGAGATAGAAGACTTAGATATATTACTAGAAGAGGTAAAGGAAGACGAGACTTGTTCTGATATTACCTATAGACAAGGTGAAAAGGATAAGTATTATTACTCCCAAAGTAATATGAGTGATAATTATTCTATGATTATTTCTTTGGTTGAAGATAAAGACCTAGTATCCACAATAGTGAAGATGGTAAGGTTTAATGCAGAGACTTATCCCTCACCAACACCACTGGAATACTTTGAAAGACATCCTTATTTTGCTAATCAACCTCAAATTGAAAGAGCATGTGACATGATTGCATTAAATGATGAATATAGTGATATCCAAAGATTTACCAATAATGTTAATGAGGATTATCTGTTTTCTACTAAGTTTTTAACTTATAAGTATGCTAATGCACTTGCAACTGTAGATGAATTTGTTGATTAAGTAAAAGTAACTTTACAATATAATGAAAACGTAATGAGCATTAATACAAGCTCCCTTTATGTTTACGATATAATACAAAAATTGGCTCCGAGCAAAGATATCTAAGGAACATTCTATGATATTGCGCCCAAGCAGGTATGAACTTGCTTAAGGGCCAGAGTGGAAACGCTTTGGCCTCCCGTGTTTGAAAAGGAGATTCAAATTTTGGTGCTGCAATAATACACGCTATTGCTGTGCCTATTTTGAATACTGCCTTTTCATAGTAGAGGGCAGTATTTTTTGTGCAAAATTTAATTATTAAATATTAGAGAGGCGGTGTAGAGGAGTTTTCACCAAGATTAGACCGATAAGCTTTAAACTCCCAAACCTATGAAACAAATTAGAACTAAAGATGCAGTAGGTCAAGTGCTATGCCATGACATTACTAGAATTATAAAAGATGTTGAAAAAGGACCTGTTTTTAGAAAGGGCCATGTTGTAAGAGAAGAAGATATACCAGTACTTCTTTCTGTAGGCAAGGAACATCTCTATGTTTGGGATAAAGATGAAAATATGCTACATGAGGATGAAGCAGCAGAAATACTTTACGGTATTTGTAAAAATGATAATATAGATCGAAGTGAAACTAAAGAAGGAAAAATCGATATGTATGCTAATTGTGATGGACTATTTGTAGTGGATGTTAATCGTCTTGAAGACATTAACTCCCTTGAAAATATGATGATTGCAACAAGACATACTAATGTTCCGGTAAAAAAAGGTGATAAGCTAGCAGGAACTAGAATAATTCCTTTAATTATAGAAAAAGAAAAAATGGAAGAGGTTCAAGAAGTGGCCGGAAATGAACCTTTACTTAAGTTAATACCATATCCAAAAAGAACGGCAGGAATCGTGACAACTGGAAATGAAGTGTTTCATGGAAGAATAAAAGATACATTTACACCGGTTGTAATAGATAAGTTAGCCAAGTACGATATTGAGACCGTTGAACATAGAATCGTAGGAGACGATGTTGCCGATATAGCAAATGCTATTAATGAACTAAAAGACCAAGGAGTAGACTTGATTGTGTGCACTGGTGGTATGAGCGTAGACCCTGACGACCGTACACCTGGTGCTATCAAGGCAAGTGGAGCTAATATAATTACCTATGGAGCTCCTGTACTTCCTGGCGCTATGTTTTTACTTGGATACTTTGATGAGAAAATGCCAATTATGGGCTTACCAGGATGTGTTATGTATGCTAAAACTACCATATTTGACTTAATACTTCCTAGAATTGCAGCAGGACAAAAGGTGACCAAAAAGGATATAGTAAAACTTGGACATGGTGGACTTTGTCTAGAATGTGAAACTTGTATTTATCCAAACTGTGGATTCGGGAAAGGCGTATAATAATGAGTTTGATCGGAATTGAATTAGAACATGCCATAGATATAATTGTAGATAGTTGCATAGAAACGAATAAAGTTGAAGAAGTTTCTCTTTGGGAGGCAAGTGGACGAATATTAGCACAAGATATATATTCTCCAATTGATAATCCACCCTTTGATAAATCACCCCTTGACGGTTTTGCCCTTAGATCCCAGGACTTAAAGGGTGCATCTGAGGATAATCCTATAAATATTGCTGTAGTAGAAGTTATTTATGCTGGAAACTATAGTTCTAAAGAAATAAAGGAAGGTCAGGCTGCCCGTATAATGACCGGTGCACCAATGCCTAAAGGGACAGATTGTGTTATTAGGTTAGAAGATATTTCTGAGTCTGATAACTCTATTTTAGTGAGAAAGGAACTAAAACATCATGATAATTATTGTTTCAAAGGTGAAGATGTAATAAAAGGAACATTAATTATGACAAAAGGTGAGAACATTACTTATATAGAACAAGGAATATTAGCATCTTTAGGGATAGATAAGCTAGAAGTGTATGAAAGGCCAAAGTTAGCCTTAATGGTTACTGGTGATGAAATAGTAGCTCCAGGCAAGGAATTAGCTATAGGTAAGATTTATGACTCTAATCTGACCCTTTTATATTCAAGGCTTAGTGAAT
>CAZOSE010000067.1:3866-9631 GCA_964582385.1 uncultured Lachnospiraceae bacterium | reverse complement strand
ACGGAGGTGTTAACAATGGATAACTTACCAAATTGCCCAGAATGCAACTCTGAATATACTTACGAAGATGGCAATCTTTTAGTTTGCCCAGAATGTTTCCACGAGTGGAATCACGAAGTAGAGTCACAGATTCAAGAACAAGAAGAAAATGTTATAAAAGATTCGAATGGTAACATTCTAAATGACGGTGATACTGTTACAGTAATACAAGATCTTAAATTAAAGGGCAATTCATCAATAAAAAGAGGAACAATAGTAAAAAACATAAGATTGATTCATGATCCAGCTGATGGCGTACATGATATTGACTGCAAGATAGATGGTTTTGGTGCCATGTTCTTAAAATCTAGTGTGGTTAAAAAGATATAAATTCAAAAACACCCTTAGGGTGTTTTTTGAATTTATATGTAAAATAGATTATAATATTACTTAGAAAAACAATTGCTTTTATAAAAGCAGATTACAATTTACATGGACATATATAAAGAGCTATATTAAAATTTATTATAAGGGGATTATGAAAGGACTAAATATGCATACAAAAGACACATTAATAAAAGATATAGAGAAATCCGGAATAAACAAAAATGGAACATTACTTATCCATTCTTCCATGAAAGCGATAGGACAAGTAGATGGTGGGGCTGAGACTGTTTTAGAAGCCTTTATCCAATATATGAAGGATGGTTTATTATTACTTCCTACCCACACATGGTCTGAAGACAATCTCTTAGACGGTGTATATAATCCAAAAACAGAACCATCATGTGTTGGTTTATTGACTAATTTATTTATGAAAAGAGAAGGTACTATTCGTTCAATGCACCCAACCCATTCAGTTACAGCCATGGGCAAGAGGGCTAAAGAGTATGTTGCCAGGGATAATGAAGTTAACAGTCCATGTCCAGAACACGGATGCTTTGGTGGCTTGTATGATGAGGATGCGCAGATTTTATTATTAGGTGTTACCTTTATTAGAAACACATATATACATGCAATTGAAGAGATGCTCGATATTCCTAATCGTATAGCGACAAAACCAAGAAGACTTAAAATTGTTAATGAAGATGGTAGCGTTAGGGAAGTAGATCATTATTATCATTATTCAACCCATGGAAGTATTTCACTAAATTATGACAAGGTGCGTCAGCCCTTAATGGATTTGGGTATAGTTAAAGAAGTTAAAATAGGAGATGCAGTTTCTTATTTAGTTAAAGTTAGGCCAATGTCAGACTGGGTAAAAAAACTATTAGAAGAAAGTCCTGATATTTTTAGTGATAATAATCCAATAGCACAATAACAATGGCATATTGTGACATAATCACTGAAACTTGGGGGAGTTTGGATTATAATGACGGAGTTATTATAAAACAATTCAATATTTAGAATATCAGGGGGGAATAGATAATGTTTAATTTTCTAAAAAGAGACAATGGTAATGTAATAAATGTTAATGATATGGATAGCATTATAGGTACAGCAGAAATAATTGATATAAGAGAAGAAAGTGAGTACAAAAGAGGTACTTTAAAAACCGCAAAAAATATACCTATGGCCACTTTGCTTTCCAATCCAAATAATTATTTATCAAAAGATAAGCCTTATCATATATTGTGCCAGTCTGGGGCTAGGAGCAATATGGCAACAAAGATACTTTCAAAACAAGGCTTTGATGTAACTAATGTTTCAGGTGGATTAGGCTCTTATGTAGGTACTAAGAGGCAGTAAAGAAAGGGGTAAATTATGGGAAAGAAGATACTTATAGTAGGTGGAGTTGCAGGAGGAGCATCAGCAGCAGCTCGTCTTAGAAGAAACAACGAAAAGGATAAAATAATAATGTTTGAAAAGGGACCTCATGTGTCTTTTTCTAACTGCTCTCTTCCTTATCATTTAAGTGGAATAATAGAGGAAGCAGAACATTTGGTATTAATGAATCCAGACTTGTTTTCTTCTCAGTACAATATAGATGCACGTGTAAACAGCGAGGTAACTTCTATTGATAGGAAAAACAAAGCAGTAACTGTAAGAAAAACAAATTCAGAAGAAACCTATACAGAATCATATGATAAATTGATATTATCACCGGGGGCATTCCCAATTGTACCAAGGTTTCCTGGTATAGAAGATGTTAATCTTTTTACTATTAGAAATGTAGTTGATATAGACAAATTAAACAAACATGTAAAACAACTTAAGACCAAGGAAGTAAGTATTATAGGTGGTGGGTTTATTGGAGTTGAAGTTGCTGAAAACCTTAATAAAGCAGGCTATAAGGTGACCTTAATTGAAGCAGCAAATCAAATCCTAAGAATCTATGACTATGATATGGTACAAATCTTCCATAAGGTAATAATGGACCATGGTATTGACTTGATTGTTGATGATAAAGTGGAAAAGTTTGAGAAAGACAAGGTTATATTAGCTTCAGGAAAAACAGTAAATGCCGGTGCAGTTGTAATGGCAGTTGGTGTGGCTCCTGAAACTAAGCTTGCAAAAGAAGCAGATCTTGATATTGGTGAAACTGGTGCAATTTGGGTAAACAAAAACTATCAAACAAGTGATCCAGACATTTACGCAGTAGGCGATGCAATTGAAGTTTACAACGTACTAACCAATTCTTCTACAAAGTTATCTTTAGCTGGTCCAGCCCTAAAACAAGCTAGGAGCGTTGCAGATCATATTAATAATAAAGATACAGTTAATAAAGGATATATTGGATCTTCTGCTATTCAGGTATTTGAATATAATGGTGCCTCTACAGGACTTACCGAATCCTTAATAGAAGTTTTAAACATGAATATTAACTATGATATTGCCCGTGTTATTATTTCTGACAAAGTGGGTCTTATGCCAGATGCTGCCCCCTTACATTTTAAACTCCTATTTGAAGTGCCGACAGGAAGAGTACTAGGTGCACAGGCGATTGGAAGAGGAGATGCGACAAAGCGTATAGATACTATAGCAACTCTAATTAAATTCGGTGGCACACTAGAGGATTTAAAGGATTTGGAACTAAGCTATGCTCCCCCTTTTTCAACTGCAAAAGATGTGGTTAATTATGCAGGATATGTAGCGTCTAATATATTAAATGGAGATTATAAGCAAATAAACGTAGACAAGGTAAGAGAACTTATAGATAAAAAAGAAACCTTTATTGATGTTAGAGAAGAACATGAATTTGCAAATGGTCATATTAAAGGAGCTATTAACATTCCCTTAAGTAAAATTAGGCAAAGAATAAGTGAAATACCAAAAGATAGGCCAGTTTACCTACACTGTAGATCAGGACAGCGAAGTTATAATGCAACCTTGCTTTTGCAACAATATGGTTATCAAAATGTATATAATGTTGCAGGAAGCTTTTTAGGACTTTCCTTCTATGAATACTACAATGATAAAACTACTAATAGAGAGAAGATTATAACGGACTATAATTTTAATTAGTTCTCAACTAGGTATAGAGTTAAAATTATGAGAGATGAGATGCTATTATGTTTTGTATAATGAGGGGAAAGTGACAATGGAAGAAAAGGCCTTGAGTAATAGAAAGAGAATTCTGAATGATTTGCATGAGATGAAGACAGTTGGGGAACTTGTAGATTATATTCCGATAGCAATAGTTCAGAAGATTGCTTTTATTATTCTTATGACTTGGTCTGTGTCTCCTATATTTGTTATGGGCTATGGAGTTTCAGCAAGATTGCCAGATGATGCAAATTGGCTGACTAAGTTAAATCAAATGAATATCATGAGTATTAATTGGTATAGAATACTTCAACAACTGGGATTTATAGGTTGTTTAGTAGGGATTCTTATACTTATGAAGAGTGTTAGAGATGGCAAAAAAGAAAGTATTACTTTCGAGGAGTATATCAAAGATAGAATTGTTCCGATTAGTTTGTTTCTAATGCTTATTTGGAGTGTTTTATCTTTTGCAGTCTCAGCTGGTGATATTTACTCTTTGACTGAGGACTTTAATGAAGTTTTAATCGGTGGAATTTTTAAAAAAGAAGGCATTCTTACCTATCTTGCTATAGCAGGTATTTTTTCTTGTGGCTTTATAGTTAGAAGTAAAAAACAAATAAGATGGATAATTAAGCTAAATACAATTGTTGCAGTAATCCAATCAATTTTAATTCTTATAGATCTTAATGGCATTAATGAATTTTTTGGACTTACAGATGGTTCAGGTGTATTTTTAAATATAAATCATGCTGGTTATTATCTTAGTATGTCTGCTATGTGTGGAGCTTACCTAGCTATTACTGAAAAAAAATCAAAGACAAAATCGGCTATATATATTATTATGTTCGGCCTTATTGCTGGTGCACTAGTAAGTAACAGTTCTTTAGGACCTTATCTTGCAACTTTAAGTGCCTTAATTAGTAGTGTGATTCTAGCAGTGTGGCTAAACAAAATCTTATTATCCCGGGTAATTACCGTAATAGTAGTATTCTTTATATCAACTATTATTGTAAGTGCAATAGATGGCAGTTTACTTGTGGCTCTTCAATTATTTGGTATAGAACTAGGAATGATCGCTAGTGGCCAAGTAGAGCTAGACATGGGTTCAAATAGATTAGAGTTATGGAAACTTGGGGTAGACTTCATAGTTGAGCGTCCACTTTTTGGGTATGGACCAGCAGGCCTTACCTATGCCTACAAAGAAGTCCTGGGCTCACATAACAGACCCCATAACGAATTTATAGAACACGCTGCAACAATTGGCATTCCAGGCCTGTTGTTTTATGTAATGGCTTTATTTAATTATTTAAAAAAGTTCTACTTAAACCGTAATAGAGTATCTACCCTAAGCATTGGGCTTCTATGTATCGCAATATCATACCTAGTATCCTCTTTGCTTGGAGTAACAATGTTCCATACAAGTGCCTTCTTCTTCATGTTTTTCGGTCTATCTATAGGACAATTGTAAGTGCATTATAAAGACTAGTAATTAGTCTTTATAATGCACTTATTTTATAAGTTTAGTTATGTTGATTTATATAAGCTTCTATTATCACAGTTTTATTTACACTACTATAAGGAATCAAATTCCCCTCGTATTCTTTGCCATCTATAACATATGACCCCACTTTTCCTTCAATACCATCTTGATTATAAATAGTAATATCGTAAGTTATACCTCTAAACCTTCTTGTTACATTAACTTTATCCATATGGCTAGGTAGGCGTGGGTCTATAAGTAGACCTTCGTAATCTGGACGAATACCTAATATATATTGAGATGCAGTCATAAAGGTCCAGGCTGCAGTTCCTGTAAGCCAACTGTTTTTAGCTTCTCCCATACTAGGGGCATCTTTCCCTGCAATCATTTGGGAATATACATAGGGTTCGGTTCTATGAATATCACTAATCTCTTCTAAATAAGCAGGAGTAATCTTCTTGTATAGATCAAAGGCTCTGTTGTTACGGTCTATCATAGTCTCTGCTATTATAATCCAAGGATTGTTATGACAGAAAATTCCTGCGTTCTCCTTGTATCCAGGAGGGTATGAAGAAATCTCACCTAGATTTAAATGATATTCACTATAAGCAGGTTGTAGTAAAGTTATACCATAAGGAGTTTCTAGATACTTCTCTACGCTATTTAATGCTTTTAACGCGTGGTCTTCCTTGTTTCCTATGCCAGCAAGTACGCAAAACCCTTGTGGTTCAATAAAAATTTTGCCTTCTCTGCATTCTCTAGAGCCTACCTTATCTCCAAAAGCATCGTATGCTCTTAAAAACCATTCCCCGTCCCAACC
>CAZOSE010000067.1:0-3856 GCA_964582385.1 uncultured Lachnospiraceae bacterium | reverse complement strand
CATATTTTAAAACACTCTCTTCCATTTCGTCTATAGCTTGTTTTGCTTTAATTGCTTCAGCTTCCATACCTAGTTTATCACAGATATATGCGTACTCTTTGCCGTATAAAACAAACATTGCAGCAATAAATATTGACTCTGCAACTGGGCCTTTGTCAGGACCTGAGGTTTGGAAGGATTCGCCAGGTTCAGTTGAAAAACAATTTAAATTCAAACAATCGTTCCAGTCGGCGCGGCCTATTAAAGGTAGTTGGTGTGGACCTAAATTATTCTGTGTATAGTAAAAGGAACGTTTCAAGTGCTCTATTAAAGGTTTAGCTGTACTTAGATCATTATCAAAAGGAACAGATTCTTCTAATATTGACCAATCTCCAGTTTCTTTGATATATGCAGCAGTTGCAGCGATTAGCCACAGGGGATCATCATTAAAACCGGAGCCTATATCTGAATTACCCTTTTTTGTAAGAGGTTGATATTGGTGATATGCACTACCATCTTCAAACTGTGTTGAGGCTATATCTATAATACGCTGCCTAGCTCTATCTGGCATCATATGTAAGAATCCAAATAAATCTTGACAAGAATCACGAAATCCCATACCTCTTCCGATGCCAGATTCAAAAAGTGAAGCAGATCTTGATAAATTAAAAGTAACCATACATTGATACTGATGCCAAACGTTTACCATACGATTAAACTTATTATCAGGTGTATTAACTTGATAATTACCAAGGAGATTATTCCAGTATTCTCCTAGTTCACTAAGAGCTTTTGACACTAATTCTTTGGTGGTGTATTTAGCAATAAGTCTCTTGCTTGCTTCTTGATTGATAAAACCTTTTGATTTCCATTTGTTGTCTTCATGATTTTCTACATAACCCAAGATGAAGATAAGACTTCTTTCTTCCCCGGGTTTTAAATTAAGCTTGATATGGTGGGAAGCAATAGGTGCCCATCCACTAGCTATAGAATCTTTCGAAGCCATATTCTCTACGACTTGAGGGTTTGATTTGCTTGCGTACATGCCAAGAAATGATTCTCTGTCTGTATCAAAACCATCAATAGCTTGGTTTACATGGAAAAACGAGTAATGGTTTCTGCGCTCTCTATATTCCGTTTTGTGAAAAACAGTTGAGTCATGTACTTCAACTTCACCTATGCTAAAGTTTCTTTGAAAGTTTGTCATATCGTCTAGTGCATCCCAAAGACAAAACTCCACATATGAAAATAATGAAAGTGACTTAGTTTCGGAACTTTCATTCTTAAGGCTTAGGTGATTAACTTCGCAATTGGAACCCAGTGGAACAAAACAAGTTAAATCTGATTTTATCTTGTTCTTTGAGGAGTGAATAGTAGAATAACCAAGTCCATGATGACATTGATAACTGTCTAATTCAGTTTGGCAAGGTTGCCACCCGGGGTTCCATGGTTCATTTTGATTTTCTTTAATGTAATAGTATATTCCGTCAGAGTCCATAGGGACATTATTATATCTATATCTAGTAAGACGTAAAAGTTTTGCATCTTTATAGAAACTATAGCCCCCACAGGTATTAGACTTTAATGAATAGAAGGACTCACTACCTAGGTAATTTAACCAGGGTAAGGGAGTTTTTGGTGTGGTAATAATATATTCTTTTTTTTCGTCATCAAAATATCCATACTTCAATATTATACTCTCCTTTATCAATTACTAAATCGATTAAGTGAAAAGAAACAAAAATCTTAGAAATCTGTGATTTAACTATATAATAATTACAGAAATATTGCAACAAAAACTTTTTATACTTGTGAGATGACCATGCATTGGTAGATATTGCTAAGATAATATAAAATAATCAAAAAAGATGTTGCAATATTTTGGAGACCATGTTATATTTAAATTACGAAATCGATTAAGTAGCGGTAAAGGAGAAACATAAATGGTGTCTTTAAAAGAAATTGCATCAAGATGTAAAGTATCAACAGCCACGGTAAGTAAAGCTCTAAACAATCATAGTGACATAAGTGAAGTTACTAAGGCAAAGATCCAAAAGGTTGCAAGAGAAATGGGATACTTTCCGAATGCTGCTGCAAGGTCATTGAAAACAAATCGTACCTATAACATAGGAGTATTGTTCGAAGATGAGGCCAGCAGTGGATTGACCCATGAATACTTTGCACATATATTACAACATTTTAAAACAGCAGTAGAAGAAAAAGGGTATGATTTGACATTTATTAATAAAAATATAGGTGACTATAAAAGCATGACATATTATGAACATTGCCTATATCGTAACTTTGATGGTGTTATCATTGCCTGTATAGACTTTGAAGATCCAGAAGTCATAGAATTAATTAATGGCAAGATACCTGTAGTAACTGTAGACTATATTTTTAATAACCGTTCCGCAATTTTATCTAATAATGCCGATGGTATAGAGCAATTAGTGGGATATATCTGTAATCAAGGACATGAGAAGATTGCATTTATCCACGGTAAAGATTCGGCTGTAACAAAGGAACGTGTTGGTAGCTTTTTTAGAAGTACTTCAAAAAGGGGAATTACAATTCCAGATGAATACATAAAAGAATGTCCATATTTGGATTCAGATGGAGCAGCAAAAGCAACAAAAGAATTATTGGGACTAAGTAACACGCCCACATGTATAATGTATCCTGATGACTTTGCCGCTTTAGGAGGGATTATGGCAATTAGGGAAATGGGATACAAGATACCAGAGGATATTTCTGTAGCAGGATATGACGGCCTATCATTATCACGAGCGATCTCTCCAAAGTTAACAACCCTTGTACAAGATACAAAGTCTATTGGAGATATGGCGGCCAAGAAGTTAATACGTGAAATTGAAACTCCGAGCATTGCTTTTGCAGAAAGAGTTACAATCAAAGGTAGTTTGCAAAAAGGGGAAACTGTAAAGTCTTTTAAAAATTGAGGAGGTATTTAATGAAAAGGAATTTGGTTTTATTGTTTTTAGTAGCTGTTTTAACTAGTATTTTATTAATAGGTTGTGGGAATGGTTCATCAGAAACTGGTGGCGAAACAAAAGATACTCAAAGTGTTGAAGCTACAGATAAAGAAAAAGAAACAAAAGATACCCAAAAAGTTGAAGACACCGAAGGGGTTGAATCTGGAGAAGGTAAAGTATTAAGAATATATTGTTGGAATGAAGAATTTCAAAGTAGATTTAATGATTACTATGCAGATAAATTACCTGAAGGTATAGAAGTTGAGTGGGTTATCACTCCTAATGAAGGTAATGCATACCAAGATAAACTAGATCAGGATCTACTAAACCAAGATAAGGCATCTGCAGATGAAAAGATAGATATTTTTTTAGTTGAAGCAGATTATGCTCTTAAGTATGTTAATACTGATTATACTTTAGATGTTCTTAATGACATTGGCTTAACTGAAGCAGACGCTTCAGAAATGTATGCATACACTAAGGAAATAGTAACAGATAGCAAGGGAGTATTAAAAGGAGTTACTTGGCAAGCAACACCAGGCCTCTTTGCATATAGACGTTCTATTGCAAAAGATGTTTTAGGAACTGATGATCCAGCAAAAGTTCAAGAATTCTTAGCGGATTGGGATAAGTTTGATGATGTAGCAGAAAAGGCATCTGATAAGGGTTACAAAATGTTATCAGGTTATGATGATTCTTACCGTGTGTTTTCTAACAATGTATCTAATCCATGGGTTGATGGAACTGAAATTATTGTAGATGACAATTTAATGAGATGGGTTGACCAAACTAAGGAATATACAGATAAAGCATATAATAATAAAACATCTCTTTGGGCACCAGAATGGTCAGCTGACCAAGGTCCGAGCGGTAAGGTGTTTGGC
>CAZOSE010000066.1:0-9674 GCA_964582385.1 uncultured Lachnospiraceae bacterium | reverse complement strand
TAAAAATTTTTCACATTATTAACACAATATATTGTTAAACTAGGTTTACAAAATGAAAGTTATAAGTAATTGTAGTTATAAAATACTTAAATATATTATCGTTTAATCTTTGTATATTAAAAAGACAATATTTTATGGTTAGGAGGCAGTATATATGAATGATAAAAAAGATTTAAATAATGGAATTAATTCGGAATACAGTTATTGGAAGAACCAAAGCAATAGAGACACAGAAGATGAAGGTTATCATATGAATGAGGAAACCGGTGAATATAGGTATAGTAAAAAAATAGACAGTGATTATTATGCTGGTGAAGACAATAAAGCTAATAGTAATCAGTATAGTAGTAGCAACCCAAATAGCAGTAGTAATAATTATACTAGCTATGAATATGGTGATAACGGTAGATACAGCAATAATAATTACAGTAACTTTAATCAATATAATAATGAACAAAAAGCTTCAGGTGATGGATATAAAGAACCTGGTAAAGGTAAAAAGTTTTTTGGCTTTATATTTAAGGCTATAGCATTTGGTCTAATAGTTGCAACAACTTTTATTGGTGTTAATGAAATTGCTTATAAAGTTAATCCAGAATTAAAGACTAATAATAGTCTTCTCGATAATAATGAGAATGAGACAAAATTTACTATTGAACAAACTAAGGTTATAGAGGATAATATAGTAGATACAGACGTTACTCAAGTTGTTACCAATACAATGCCTTCGATTGTTACTATTACAGGGACATTTACTGAAACTTATGACTTTTTTGGTCAGCAAATAGACGATGAAAAGCAAGGTGGAGGTTCAGGTATTATAATTGATAAGAATGATACAGAGTTATTAATAGCTACTAATAATCATGTTGTTGAAGGTGCGATGCCAATAATGGTAACTTTTATTGATGGAGAAACTGCTGAAGCAATTATTAAAGGCACTGATTCTAGAGCTGATTTAGCCGTTATTGCAGTTGACTTAAGTGAACTTAGCCAATCAACTAAAGATGCTATAGAGATAGCTGATGTTTTAGCTGATGATAATATTAGGGTTGGTGAGAAGGTAGTTGCAATAGGTAATGCACTTGGTATAGGGCAATCAGTAACGGTTGGATATGTTAGTGCTGTAGACAGAGATGTAGATGTGGGTAATAACATAATGACTCTTCTACAAACCGATGCTGCAATTAATCCAGGTAATAGTGGTGGAGCCCTACTAAATATGGACGGAGAAGTAATTGGTATTAATACCATTAAGTTTGCCGCAAATGCAGTAGAGGGAATGGGATATGCAATTCCTATAACAAGGGCAATGCCAATTTTAAATGAGTTAAAGAGTAGGGAAATTATTCCTGATTCAGAGCAAGGTTATTTGGGAGTTTATATTAGAGATGTAACAGAAGATATTGCAAATATGTTTAATTGGCCAGTCGGTGTATATGTTTCCGAGACAACACAGGAAGGTCCGGCATTTAATGCAGGAATACTAAAAGGAGATATAATTATAGGCCTTAATGATATAGAAGTGACCTCTACAACCCAGTTAATTGAAAAGGTGACTTCTTATAGAGCTGGTATCGAAGTAACAGTTAGATTAATGCGTAACCAAAATGGTAGCTATGAAGAGATAGAAGTACAAGTTACTTTGGAGCCAAGACCAAGTAGATAATAAGAAAGATCCAATAGAAAATAATAATTAAGTGGCCTGGTATTTATAGTTAACAAACTTATAGCCATGCCGCTTAATTTTTACTCAAAAGCTTAGGAAAACAAGGTGAAATAATGAATAATAATTATGACGATATTAAAGAAAATAAAGAAGATAAGGACATTGATAAGAAGCAAGCTGATAAAAAGGTAAAAGATAAAGATGGTGTATATGAGGATATCTGTTATCTATGTAGAAGGCCTGAAAGTGTTACAGGCAAGATGATAGAATTACCTAATAACATTAAAATATGTAGTGATTGTATGCAAAAATCCTTTGATATGATTAATAAAAATGGAATGCCTAATATTGATCTGGGTAGTTTGACCAATGGAATGAATCTTAATATAATGGAGCCTCCAAAAAGTCAAAGATTAAAAAAGAAAAAAGCTGTTTCCAAAGAAGATAGTGAGATAAAGCAGGAGTTTGATATTAAAAAGATACCAGCTCCTCATAAAATAAAAGGACAGTTAGATAGATATGTAATTGGACAAGAAAGTGCTAAAAAGATAATCTCAGTTGCAGTATATAATCACTATAAGAGAACTATGCTTCCTGATAGTGATGATATAGATATCGAAAAGTCCAATGTTCTTATGATTGGGCCAACAGGAAGTGGAAAAACATATTTAGTAAAAACTCTTGCCAAAATACTTGATGTACCTCTAGCAATTACAGATGCGACTTCACTAACTGAAGCAGGATATATTGGTGACGATGTAGAGTCTGTAATATCAAAACTAATTGCAGCTGCTGATAATGATGTTGAAAGAGCAGAACAAGGAATTATATTTATAGATGAAATAGATAAGATAGCCAAAAAGCGAAACACTAATAGTAGAGATGTTAGCGGTGAATCTGTTCAACAAGCTTTACTAAAACTACTAGAAGGTAGTGTGGTTGAAGTACCTGTTGGAGCAAGTAGTAAAAATGCAATGGTGCCAATGGCAACAGTAGATACCAAAAATATTCTTTTTATTTGTGGTGGTGCATTTTCTGATATAGATAGAATTATAAAAGAAAGACTTACAAAAACAACAACAATAGGATTTAACGGAGACTTAAGGGATAAGTATGATATAGATCCTAATATTATTTCCAATGTAGTAGATGATGATTTGAGAGAATTTGGCATGATTCCAGAGTTTATTGGACGTTTACCGATTTCATGTACATTTGAAGGTATGACTAAAGATATGCTAGTTCGTATTCTTACCGAACCTAGAAATGCAATTACAAGACAGTATCAAAGATTGCTAGAACTAGATGAAGTATTATTGGAATTTAGTGAAGAAGCATTATCAGCTATTGCAGAAAAAGCTATGAGTAAAAAAACAGGTGCAAGGGCTCTAAGATCAATAATTGAAGATTTTATGCTTGATATTATGTATGAAATACCTAAAGATGAAAACATAGGTAAGGTTACTATTACAAGAGAATACATTGAAGGAAAGGGAATCCCAGTTATTCAAACAAGAGCAAAACATGGTCAAGTAGCAATGCTTGAGCAAAACTAATACATATATACTATAAGTCTTCGAAAAACATTGAGTTTAACTATAATAATTAGCTAGATATTAATATGTTCTAGGCTATATATTATGCTAAATGATGTTTTTCGGAGATTTCTTTATTGTACGGCAATTTGTTGTTGACAAAATAAGCCGTGGAGAGTATTATAATAAGAAAAATATAGATGGCCTTGGAAAATCACCATCATATTTTCTTTAACAATATAATAAGTATTAAATAAAAACTTTTTTTTACATTCTGCTCTTTAGCACATTAAATTGCAATAAGAGTAAAGTGAAAAGTATTATTATAACATTTTTTATCTTAAGGAGGAATTTTATGAAAAAATTCAGTAAAGTGTTTGGTTTTATGTTAATGTTGGTTTTAGCTTTAGCGTTAGTAACTGGATGTGGTAATGACTCGGCAGACAATAATAACAAAGAAAGTCAAGATAATAATAACGACAAAGAAAGCCAAGGTGGGGAGAACCAAGGTGACTTTGATGGTGAGTTTATTATTGGAGGCTTTGGACCTATATCAGGAGATGCTGCACAGTACGGTCTAGCTGTTATGCACTCAAGTAAAATAGCAGTAGATGAAATTAATGCTGCTGGCGGTGTAAAAGTAGGAGACAAGACACTTAAGCTAGTACATACTTTTGAAGATGATGAGGCCAAACCAGATGTTGCCCAAGCAGCATACAACAAGCTTATGGATGATGGTGTTCAAGCAATAGTTGGTGGAGTAACGTCAGGATCACATATGGGTGTTGTAGATTTAGCTTTAGAAGATAATATCCTTATGGTATCACCTTCTGTTACCGTAGATAACGGTGTTGAAAACCCTAATGCTTTTCGTACTTGTTTTACAGACTCAATGCAAGGAGATATAATGGCTGAATATGCACTAAGTCTAGGTGCAAAAAAGATAGCTATTATTTATAATCAAGCAGATGAGTACAGTACAGGTATTATGCAAGTATTTGAAGCTGCAATAGGGAGTTCTGATGCAGAAATCGTTGCTAATGAAGGATTTGAAGATGGCGCAACTGATATGAAGACACAGCTTACAACAATAAAAAATAGTGGTGCTGAAATTATTTTTGCACCAGTATATTATCAAGCAGCTTCTTATGTAACTCAACAGGCAGATGAACTAGGAATGGATATTCCTTTTATAGGAACAGATGGATGGGATGGTATTTTAGAAGTAACTGTTGATGCTGCAGTAGTAGAAGGTTCAGTATTCCAAACTCCATTTACTTATAATGATCCTAACCCAGCAGTACAATCTTATGCTAAGAAGTATGAAGATGTAACAGGAGAAAAACCTAACCAGTTTGGTGCAAATGCATATGATGCAGTATATGTAGTTAAGGCTGCTTTAGAAAAGGCAAGTTCTATTGAAAGTGAAGATATAATTGCTGTAATGCAAGACATCCAAGTAGAAGGTATAACAGGAAATATTTCATTTAATGAAAACGGTGAACCTAATAAGGATGTTAAACTAATTAAAATAGTAGACGGTGAATATGAACTTTTCACACTAGAATAGTCAGATATTCGAGGTAAAAGTAGAATTTAATTAACTATATAATAGTAATTGGATTTGATTTATGATAAAATTAATTTCAATATAAATAGTATATTATATAAAATTCAAGATGAATTAAAAAGGAGGCATTTTCTGCCTCCTTTTTCAAAAATCAAGTAAAATATGTAATTATACAAGTTAGAAAGAGGTGACACAATGGTTCGTTTTTTGGAACAATTAATAAATGGCTTAAGCGTAGGAAGTGTATATGCTTTAATAGCTATAGGTTATACTATGGTATATGGTATTGCTAGAATGATTAACTTTGCACATGGTGATATTATTATGGTCGGAGCATATGTTCTATATATATGTTATAGCACCTTAGGCCTACCAGGTATTGTTTCTGTACTAGTAACAATTATTATTTGTTCATTACTGGGAATAACAATAGAAAAGATAGCTTATAAGCCACTTAGAAAAGCACCATCTCTAGCGGTATTAATTACAGCAATTGGAATGAGCTTTTTACTTCAAGCTTTGTCACTATTAGTTTTTGGTGCTAATCCAATTACTTTTCCTTCTATTATTAAAGTGGCACCCGTTACTTTTGCTAGCATAACTATCTCAGGCATTACTATTATTACTTTTGTAGTAACTTTTATATGTATGATAGGTTTAACCTATTTTATAAACAATACAAAGGCAGGAAGTGCTATGAGAGCCGCATCTGAAGATAAGGCAGCTGCCGAGTTAATGGGTATTAATGTAAACAAAACAATTTCTATGGTTTTTGCTATTGGATCGGCACTTGCAGGTGTGGCAGGATTTTTGTATATAAGTCAATATCAAGCTTTAATGCCAACCCTTGGAGCTCTTCCTGGAATTAAGGCATTTGTAGCAGCGGTTCTAGGTGGTATTGGTAGTATTCCTGGAGCAATGCTGGGGGGTATTATGCTTGGAGTTATAGAAAGTTTATCAAAGGCATATATATCAACTCAACTTGCTGATGCAATAGTGTTTGGTATATTAGTAATAGTTCTAATCGTTAAACCATCTGGACTATTAGGCAAAAACAGCATAGAGAAAGTGTAGGTAGCCATGAAAAATAAATTGAATAATAATAAAATTTTAAACAAAGAGATTATTATAGCAATTGTTGGAATTGTTTTAGGTTATATTTTAATTTCATTATTGGCAAATGGAGATTTACTTTCTCGACAATTTAAGTCTTTAATTGTACCTGTTGGAATTAATATTATTTTGGCTGTATCCCTGAACTTAGCAGTAGGATTCTTAGGAGAGTTATCCCTAGGTCATGCAGGGTTTATGTCTATAGGAGCATATGCAGCATCTTTATTCACCTTAAATACAAATCTACCTGGTCCCTTAGGATTTATAATAGCTATACTTTTAGCAGGAATAATAGCTGGTCTATTTGGATATTTAATAGGTGTACCAGTTCTTAGACTTCGTGGGGACTATTTGGCTATTGTTACTTTAGCTTTTGGAGAAATTATTCGTTCTATAATTAACAGCTTAAAATTTACTGGTGGTGCTATTGGTTTGTCTAAAATCCCAAGATACTCTAACTATACTTGGGTTTATATAATTGTAGTAATAACAATACTATTGTCTTATAATTTTGTAACTTCACGATATGGTAGAGCTATAAACTCTATAAGAGAAAACTATATAGCGGCAGAAACCATAGGAATTAAAGTTAGTAGATATAAGACACTTACATTTGCAATTGCAGCCTTTTTTGCAGGAGTTGGTGGAGCATTATATGCTCACAACTTTGGAATATTAAGACCATCTGACTTTGATTACAACAAATCTATAGAAATACTGGTTATAGTTGTATTAGGTGGAATGGGAAGTATTAAAGGTTCTGTTATAGCGGCAATAGTGCTGACCATACTTCCAGAAGTTCTTAGGGCAGTGAATGAATTTAGAATGTTACTTTATGCGATTGTTTTAATAATAATGATGTTACTTCGTTCTCCTGATTTAAGAGCATTAATTGAAGAGAATGAGAAATTGCCTAAGTTTATTAAGAATTTTGGAAAAATTAAAGAAGGTGATTTATAATGGCTTTACTAGATGTGAAGAATTTAGGAATAAACTTTGGAGGGTTACGTGCCGTTGATGGCGTTAATTTAACAATTGAAAAGGGTGAACTTTATGGCCTTATTGGACCTAATGGAGCTGGGAAAACTACTGTTTTTAACTTGTTGACAGGAGTTTATCAACCAACATCAGGAACAATTAAGTTAGAGAGTGATAACATTGTAGGTAAGTCCCCTTCTCAAATAAGTCAAACAGGTATAGCCAGAACCTTTCAAAATATCAGGTTATTTAAAAATATGACAGTCTTAGAAAATGTTAAGGCAGCCTTTCATAATGAAGTAAAATACTCCTTGCTTGCAAGCTTTCTACACTCAAGAGCGTTTTTGGGTGGAGAAAGGGAAATGGATGCAAGGGCTTTAGAATTGCTAAAGGTTTTTGAATTAGATGTTTTTGCCAATGAATATGCTTGTAATTTACCTTATGGAGCACAAAGAAAATTAGAAATTGCAAGGGCATTAGCAACGAATCCCAAGTTATTATTATTAGATGAACCAGCAGCAGGTATGAATCCTCAAGAAACTTCAGAACTTATGGATGCTATAAAGATAATAAGAGAACGCTTTGGTGTTACTATTCTTTTAATTGAACATGATATGAAGCTTGTTTCTGGTATTTGTGAGAAAATAGTAGTGCTAAACTTTGGTACTGAACTTGCAAATGGTACACCAGATCAGGTGTTAAAAGACCCAGAAGTAATAACTGCATACTTGGGGAAAGAATAGAGAATTAAAAAGCTGGCATCAAAAGGATATGAAGGGAGGAACAAACATGGCAATGTTAGAGGTTAAAGACTTAGATGTTTATTATGGAGTTATCCAAGCAATTAAAGGTGTATCTTTTAAAGTAAATGAAGGAGAAATTATTGCTTTAATTGGTGCTAATGGTGCAGGGAAAACTACAATTCTAGAATCAATATCAGGCCTTCTTACTCCTAAAAGTGGAACAATCGAGTTTGAAGGAAAAGAATTAGTTAAAATGCAAGCTCATGATATTGTTGCCTTAGGAATGGCTCATATTCCCGAAGGAAGAAGGATTTTTGCAAATCAGACAGTTTACGAAAATCTAAAATTAGGAGCTTATACTCGCACAGACAAGGGCGAGATCAATGATATATTAGAAAAGGTTTATAAGAGTTTTCCTAGACTTAAAGAAAGAAGTAAGCAAATGGCAGGTACTTTAAGTGGCGGAGAACAGCAAATGTTGGCTATGGGAAGAGCCTTGATGTCAAACCCAAGAATTATCTTAATGGATGAGCCATCTATGGGATTATCCCCCATTTTTGTTAATGAAATATTTGATATTATTAAAGAGATAAATAAAGCAGGAACCACAGTGTTTTTAGTAGAGCAAAATGCAAAAAAAGCACTAAGTGTTTCAGATAGGGCTTATGTAATTGAAACTGGTAAGATTGTAACAGAAGGTAGTGCAAAAGACCTAATGAATGATGATTCTGTTAAGAAAGCTTATTTAGGTGAGTAAGGAGATGAGAATTTGGCAACAGATAAATATGTTATTACCATTGCAAGAGGTTTCGCAAGCGGTGGTAGAGATATAGGAAAGCTTTTAGCCAAGGAACTAGGCATTAATTACTATGACCGAGAATTACTTAGATTAGCATCTGATAAAAGTGGAATAAATGAAGCAATATTTGATAGGTCAGATGAAAAGATTAAAGGAAGTCTGCTTTATAAAATAGCTAAAAAGGAATATAAAGGCGAGTTAATTCCACCAGATAGTGAAGACTTTATTTCTAATGATAACTTATTTAATTTCCAATCAAAAGTAATAAAAGGATTAGCAGACCAAGAATCTTGTGTAATTGTTGGCAGGTGTGCTGATGATATACTAAAGGACAGAAATAATGTAGTAAAATTATTTGTCCATGCATCTTTAGAAGATTGCGTTGCAAGAATAGAAGATATGTATACTCTTTCTAAAAGTGAATTAGAAGCAAAGGTCATAAATACTAATAAAAGAAGAGCTGAGTATTATAAATATTTCACTGGTAGAGACTGGAACAATGCTGAGAATTATGACCTATGTTTGAATACCCATCACTTGGGTATTGAAAAGTGCATAGACATTGTAAAAGCCTACTTGAAAGTAAGATTTGATTAACTATGAATATTATAAAAACCAGACTACAAAATAGAGTTTCGCAAAACCTAATTTTGATATTTACAAGGAGGATAAGTATGATTGCAAAGAGAATGGTGAGCTATGTCGAGGCTAGCTCAGTAACAAGGGCTATGTTTGAAGAAGGCAATAGGTTAGCTGGTATATTCGGAAAAGACAAGGTTTATGATTTTAGTTTAGGTAATCCTAATGTAGAACCTCCTAAAGAAGTTAACCAGGCAATTATGGACATTATTCAAAATGAAAATCCCAACTATGTTCATGGATATATGAGCAATTCTGGATATGAAGCTGTTAGAGACAAGATTGCTGGGAGTATTAACAGAAGATTTCAAACCTCATTCGATGCAAAGAATATAATAATGACTTGTGGAGCTGCTGGAGGTTTGAATATAATATTAATGGCTTTATTAGATCCAGGTGATGAGGTAATCACCTTTGCCCCATTCTTTACTGAATATCGTAATTATGTTAACAACTTTAATGGTAAGTTAGTAGTTGTTTCTCCCAATACCAAAACATTCCAACCTAATCTAGATGACTTCAAAGATAAAATAACATCTAAAACAAAAGCGGTAATCATTAATACACCGAACAATCCTTCAGGTGTGGTATACTCAGAAGAAACCATAAAAGAGCTAAGTAAAATATT
>CAZOSE010000065.1:0-9813 GCA_964582385.1 uncultured Lachnospiraceae bacterium | reverse complement strand
ATGAAGTGATAACAATTGTTAAAAAAGAGGTTGGACCAAGACAACAAATGCTTGTTAATCCTGGCAACCATGCGAACTTTGAGGCTTCTCAAGTAATGGTAAGTATTGGTGGAGCAACAATATTTGTAACAGAAGTAGACAGATTTGAAAGGATATAAAATGAGACAAGGTAATCAAGAAATTGTACTTCCCAAAGAAGCTTTTACCCACTCTGGAAAGTTCCATTGTGATGATGTATTTAGTGCAGCCTTACTAACTTATCTTAATCCAGACATTAAAATAATTAGAGGCTATAATGTACCAGAGGATTTTGATGGAGTAGTATTTGATATAGGTGGAGGCAAGTTTGATCACCACCAAGTAGGAGCATTAGTGAGGGATAATGGTATTCCATATGCTGCTTTTGGACTCTTGTGGAAGGAATTTGGGACAGTAATATTGTCCGAATCTGAAGCAGAGAATTTTGACAAGACATTTATTCAAGATCTTGATTACTCTGATAATACTGGTGAAAGGAATGATTTAGCTGATATAATTTCTTTGTTTAATCCTAATTGGGATGAAGATAAAGATACAGATGAATGCTTTTTCGAAGCCAAAGAAGTGGCCTTAAAGATATTAACAAAAAAGATCGAGTTAATTAATAGTATTAATAGAGCTAAAGATTTTGTGTCCGAAGGAATAAATAATGCGAAAGACAAAATAGTTGTACTTTCTACTAGGGCACCATGGAAGAATTTTGTAAATGGTACAGACATAGAATTTGTTGTATATCCTTCAGATAGAGGAGGCTACAACGCACAAGGAGTCTCTACGGCTGTAGGAAATACGGAACTTAAAGTTCCATTTCCATTAGAATGGAGAGGCAAATCAGAAGAAGAACTTAAAGCTATAAGTAAAATAGAAACTTTAACATTTTGTCATAACAGCGGTTTTCTGATCTCAGCTGGCACTTTAGATGATGTAATTAAAGCTTGTAAGTTGGCTCAGGAGAGTAGGTATATATCTAGTTAGAAGTTTCATACAATATATATTATATAATTTGAGTGTCATAAACCTATAGTATAATTATATTTGAGTAAGGCCCTGTATATAAGTATATATATATACTTAGCCCTATTCATTTATTATCTTATACATGATTATGGCACTCAAATCATTATATTAAGCTTGTGACTACACATTAATTAATAGAAAACGTCATATAATTAAAAAGAATATTAATGTGAAGGTGCCAATATGATTATACATGTAATAGAAGCAGGTGAAACAGTAGATACTATTGCCGATTTATATGGTGTTTCTGCAGATTGGATAAATAGAGAGTACACAATATTAGACCCAAATGATCTAGCAGTTGGAGGGACTTTAGTTATTTTATATCCTGCAGTTACTCATACTGTTGTAGAAGGTGATACACTTATAAGTATTGCAGATATGTATGGTGTAACAGTAATGAGTTTGCTTAGAAATAATTCTTACTTATCTATTCAAGAACAATTAACTGTTGGGGATGTACTTGTTATTGAATATGAAGATGAAAAAACTGGAAGTTTAACTGTAACGGGGTATTGTTATCCATTTATTGAAGTGAGTGTTCTAAGGAGGACCCTACCATTTTTAACATATCTTATAATTTATAGCTATATTATTAGTACGGATGGTAGTGTTCGGGAATTTAATGATGAATTTATTATTGAATATGCTAGGGCATATGGTGTTGCTCCAATTATGATGGTTTCATTTGACCAGACAGTAAACATATCTGATACGGACATAGCTCATAGTATACTTAAAAATGAAGAACTTAGTATTAGTTTAATAGATAATATTATAGATGTTTTATCCACTAAGGGATATGCTGGAATTAGTATTATACCCACATACATTTATCCTAGCGATAGACATTTATATATTAAGTTTTTAGAATTATTAATAAATCGTGTTCATGCCTTGGGACTTCTTGTATTTGATACAATTATTCCAAACACTTTTGAGCTTATAACAGATATTTTTAGTACACAAAGTTATATACAATTTATCAATGAATTAGTAGACGGGTCTATAATATTTCCAGTTAGTATTGGAATTAAGTTGGATGCGCCAGTAGGGTCTTCTAATTATAGTCTAATAGAGGAAATGATCAATTATTATCTAAGGTTTATTCCACCAGAGTTACTTCAATTAGGAGTCAATACAGTGGGATATATCTGGGAATTACCATATATTCCAGGTGTATCAGAGGGGAATTCGATTTCAGTTTCATCTGCATTACTACTAGCTAGGGATTATAATATACCTATTTTATATGATGAGGGTACCCAAGCAGCATATTTTATATTTCAAGATGAAAACCAGGAGCTTCTTGTTAGATTTAGTGATGCAAGAAGTTATGCCAAATATATGGAACTAGTAAATAATTATAATCTAGATGGCATAGGTGTATGGAATATTATGTCTTTTATAACTTCTCTATGGCTTATTGTTAACTCCCAGTATGAAATTAATAAGGTGGATTTATAACTAAAACCCACGAAAGTCTATTTAATTACATTAACAAGACCTTTATAACATATAATAAACAAAGAGTATTAAGATAAGGTGTTCCTATGATTATACATGTTATAGAGGCAGGGGAAACAGTCTATACAATAGCCGATGAGTATGGAGTTTCTCCAGAATGGATTATAAGAGAAAATGGAATAATAAACCCACTTGACTTAGCAGTTGGTGGTGCCCTGGTTATTTTGTTTCCCAAAGTTACCCACATGGTAGTTGAAGGAGATACGATAGAAAAGATTGCAACTTTATATAAGATAACAATTATGGATTTGCTTAGAAATAATATATATTTATCTGACCAAGAATATTTAAGCATTGGGGATGTACTTGTTATTGAATATGAAGATGAGAAAAAGTCAAACTTAGCTGTATTTGGCTATTCTTATCATTTTACAGAAGAAAAGGTCCTTCAAAAAACCTTACCTTTTTTAACATATCTAATAATATTTGGTTGTTCTATAGGGGAAAATGGAATCTTTAAAGAAATGGAAGATGCTAGAATTATCCAATATTCTAAAATATATGGAGTAGCCCCTATAATGATTATAACCTTCCAAGATAAGGGAGTAAAAGCAGGAACAAATATTATAAATTTAATACTTAATGACGATAAACTTAGATGTGAAACAATTGAGAGAATTATAGATGTCCTTGTAAAAAAAGGATATTCAGGTATTAGCATTGGTAGTGTCTATGTTTATCCTAGTGATAGAGAGCTTTTTATTGAATTTGTGGAAGAACTTATAGACCGTGTACATGACCTAGGACTTTTGTTTATAGATACAGTAGTTCTTAGTACCTTTGGTTTAGTTTCAGATGTTTTTTCAACTCAAAATTATACCAATATTATTAACCAGCTATCTGATAGTTCTGTAGTTTTTCCCTATAGTGTGGGAATTACCTCGGTAGCACCAATTGGAATTGCAAGTTACAATGCATTAATAGATATGATGCATTATATCTTAGATTATATAGATGTGGACAAATTCCAGTTAGGAATTAATACTGTAGGCTATATTTGGGAAATACCTTACGTACCAGGAATATCTGAAGGAAATGCAATCTCCGTTAATTCAGCTATTCAACTAGCAAGGGACTACAATATACCAATACTTTTTGATGTTGGAACACAAGCCGCCTTTTTCATATATGAGGACGGGGATAGGGAATTTTTAATAAGATTTCGAGATGCAAGAAGTATAGTTACCCTCTTAAGTGTAGTAGATGAGTTTTTCCCCAATGGGATAGGAGTATGGAATACTACAACATTCTTTAATGCCTTATGGCTAATTGTAAACTCACAGTATTATATTGATAAGGTGGATTTATGATTAAATATTATCTTTAACTATTCCGTTTTATATAGCCTTTGCACCTACTTTACAGGCTTTACTTGAATTGGTAAATGTGCTATTCTTAGAGATACTATTTTTTATATAAATAAATTAAATTATAATGATATGGGGAAAGTAAAATGTATGAAAAGATAACAGAAGAAGACAAAAGAAGGATAGAAGACGAAATTCGTCATCGTAAACTAGTAGTGAGGCCCAAAGCTTTAGAAGATGTACAAGAAGCAAGGGCACATGGTGACCTTAGTGAGAACTTTGAATATAAGGCCGCTAAGCAGTTTAAAAATCAAAACGATAGTAGAATCAGATATTTGGAAAGAATACTTAAGAACGCTCAAATAATAGCTAGTGAGACCAAAGATGGTGTGGTAGGGGTTAACACATTAGTCACTGTATATTTTCCCGAGGATGATGAAGAGGAAACCTATAAAATGGTAACATCAATGAGAGGGAACTCCTTAGAGAATAAAATAAGTATAGACTCACCACTTGGAAAAGCACTACAACATCATAAGATTAATGATACAGTTAACGTTAAGGTAAATGATACATATGATTACGATGTAATTATTAGGAACATAGAAAAGTTTGCAGATGATGGAACAGACAAACTAAGACAGTACTAAGAAAGTACTAAGAAAACTATATGTTCACCACTGCTATATACGACAAGAGGAGGACAGTTTTATGACAAAAAACATAAATTCAAAGATAAGAATAGGTATTGTAGGATATGGTAATCTTGGTAAGAGTGTAGAGTTAGCTATAGATCAAAACAAAGATATGGAACTAGTTGGAGTCTTTTCACGAAGAAATCCAAAAACTATAAAAACTCAAAGAAAAGGAATTCCTGTTTACTACCTAGACGATGGAAAAGGCATGGTAGATGATATCGATGTTATGATTCTATGTGGTGGAAGTGCCAAGGACATACCGGAACAAGGGCCGATGTTTGCTGCTATGTTTAATACAGTGGATGCATTTGATACCCATGCAAAGATACCCGAATATTATAAGACAATGGACAAGGTAACTAAGGAATCAGGTAAAGTTGCTGTTATTTCCAGTGGTTGGGATCCAGGTATGTTCTCAATTAATAGACTATATGCAGAAGCCATACTTCCAGAAGGAAACACTTATACTTTCTGGGGTAAAGGAGTTAGTCAAGGCCACTCTGATGCAGTTAGAAGGGTAGACGGAGTAATGAAGGCAGCCCAGTACACAATTCCTGTAGAAAGTGCTATCGAAGCCATAAAATCAGGTGAGAGTCCAGAATTAAGCACAAGACAAAAGCACACTAGAGAATGTTATGTAGTTGCAAAAGAGGGTACTAATAAGGAACAAATAGAAAAAGACATAGTAACCATGCCTAACTACTTTGTTGAGTATGATACAAGGGTACATTTTATTTCAGAAGAGGAATTTAATGCAAACCATCAAGGACTGCCCCATGGTGGTGTAGTTATTCGCAATGGACAAACTGGCTTAAACAAGGAACATAATCAGATTATCGAATATAATCTTAAGCTAGATTCCAATCCAGACTTTACAGCAAGTGTAATAACTGCATATGCAAGGGCAGCATATAAATTAAACAAGGAGGGCATAACTGGTGCTAAGACAGTAGTTGATATTGCACCAGCTTATTTGTCAATGAGATCAATAGAAGAGATTAGAAGCCAAATGATATAAACAAGAATTTATCACACCAAACAAGTATCGAACATGTTATAAGAAAGGCGGAATACAGAGTTCTTTACCTATCTTTAATCTAAAGTTATAGAACTTATATTATTATGGATAATACAAAAGACCAATGTAAGATTACAGTAATTAAAGATGGACCTTATATTGTTTCAGGCAATGTACCCCTACATGAAAAAGTAATAAGTCCAGTAGGTGATGGGACCTATGAATATAAAGAAGGTCGTAAGTTAATACAATCTGAGGAGTATTCCTTGTGTAGATGTGGACGGACAAGTACTTCACCATATTGTGATGGAAGTCATACAGACCATAACTTCCAAGGCACTGAGACTGCATCAAACAATACTTATATTGAAAGAGTTGAAGTCATAGTTAAGGGGCCAGAACTAGACTTATTAGATGATTGGAGATGTTCATATTCTAGATTCTGCCATAGGAGAAACGGTGATATGTGGTTTTTAGCTAAAAGCAATGATTCTGAAGATATTGATGATCTTATTGCAGGTGCTAGGGAATGCCCTTCAGGAAGACTTGTTGTAAAAGATAAAGATGGAAATACTATAGAAGAGGATTTTAGTCCAGCAATTGAAATCCTACAAGACTCTGAAAACAACGTTAGTGGGCCTATATTTGTTAAAGGTAATATTACTATAGAATCTTCAAGTGGAGAAACATACGAAGAGCAAAACAGGGCCACACTTTGTAGATGTGGTCATTCAAGAAACAAACCCTTTTGTGATGCAATGCACCTACCGACGTGCTTTTATGATGGTAAATAAAGATTTATTTGTAGATGAAAGGAGCTGTTAGTATGAGCATAGTAGCAAGTTACATCGTTCCCCACCCACCTCTGATTATTTCTGAGATTGGTAGGGGCCAAGAAAGAGGAATTAGCGATACTATAGATGCTTTTGATAAGATCGCTCGTGAAATTGCTGATATAAAGCCAGATACTATTGTCATAGCAACTTCTCACTCGATTATGTACCATGATTATATTCACATTTCTCCAGGTAAGGAAGCAAGTGGAGACTTTAAAGACTTTGGATATGGGGATATTAGCTTTAAGACTAATTATGACCAGGAATTAGCAAAATCAATTGCTGATGAAGCCTCTAAACAAGGCATAAAGGCAGGACTTGAAGGAGAGAAAAGTAAAAGTTTAGACCATGGGACAATGATTCCTATGCATTTCTTAAATAAATATTATAAGGACTACAAGACGGTTCGGGTAGCTATATACGGCCTTACTTTCGTTGAACATTATCAGTTTGGCAAATGTATTGGAAATGCTGCAAAAGACAGTAGTAAGAGAGTTATTTTCATTGCAAGTGGAGATTTATCCCACAAGCTAAAAGAAATAGGTCCTTATGGCTATAAAGAGGAAGGGCCAATCTACGATAGGGAAGTAACTAAAGCCATGGATTCAGGCGATTTTCTAAAGTTTTTGGAATTTGATGAAGGCTTTTGTGAAAAAGCTGCTGAATGTGGTCACCGCACATTTGTAATAATGGCGGGAGCATTAGACGGCAAAAAAGTTGATTCAAAATTACTTTCTTATCAAGGACCCTTTGGAGTAGGATATGCAGTAGCATCATTTAAGCCAGGAGATACTGATGAGAGTAGACACTTTGATAAGGTTTACCTAAGCAAAGAAAAGGAAAGAATAAGTGGCTTAAAGTCTGAAGAAGATGAATATGTAAGACTTGCCCGCCTTACATTAGAAAACTATGTGATTAACTATAAAAGAATAGATAGACCTAAAAATCTAAGTAAGGATCTGTTAAATAAGAGGGCAGGAGTGTTTGTATCCTTAGAGTTAGATGGAAATTTACGAGGTTGTATAGGCACAATTTCTCCAACAAAGGACACTGTAGCAGATGAAATAATCCAAAATGCTATTAGTGCAGGAATGGAAGATCCAAGATTTCCACCTATAAGTGAAGAAGAGTTAGAAAGATTAGTCTACAGTGTAGATGTTCTAGGTAAAGAGGAAGAAATTGAGTCTATAGAAGAATTAAATCCTGAACTTTATGGTGTAATAGTTTCTAAAGGATATAGAAGGGGCTTGTTACTTCCCAATTTGGATGGAGTAGATACTGTAGAAGAACAGGTATCAATTGCCCTTAGAAAAGCAGGTATTTCGAAAAACGAAGATTATAAACTAGAGAGATTCAAAGTGACAAGGCACACTTAGGATATAGCTTTAAGTCTACAATCTTTATTAGCAAATTAGAAAGGTTTAAATGGTGAAAATATTGAGTAAATTAGAATGCGGTGTTTGCCATCACCATTGTAAATTAAATGAAGGACAAGTTGGAATATGCAGAGGAAGAAGTAATATAGATGGTCAAGTTATTCCTATCAATTACGGTCATATAACCAGCCTTGCCCTTGACCCAATTGAAAAAAAGCCATTAAATAGATTCTATCCAGGAACAAATATACTATCAGTAGGTAGCTTTGGTTGTAATCTTAAATGCTCATTCTGCCAGAATCACTCTATTTCTATGGTTACAAAAGATGAGACACAAACTGAATACAAAGATCCCGAATATTTAGTTAACCTTGCACTAAGTATAAAAGACAGAAATAGTATCGGTATAGCCTACACCTATAATGAACCTCTAATTGGCTATGAATATGTTAGAGATTGTGCAAAACTTGCAAAAGAGAATGGCCTTAAAAATGTTCTAGTAACAAATGGTTGCTTTACTGACAAGGTACTAGATGAAATAATCCCTTATATAGATGGCTTTAACATTGACTTAAAAGGTTTTACAGAAGACTTTTACAAAGAGCTAGGTGGAGACTTGAATCTTGTTAAGAACTTCATAAAAAGGGCAGCAAAACAGGCTCATGTTGAAGTGACTACCCTAATAATACCTGAAGAAAACGATAGTGAACAAGAAATGAGAGAACTCTCAGAATTTCTAGCAGGGATTAATCCAGAGATTCCTTTGCATATTTCTAGATTCTTTCCTACTTATAAAATGCAAGATAGACCTGCTACCAGTGTTAGCAAGGTCTATGAACTTGCAGATATAGCAAGGGAGAAGTTGAAGTATGTTTATGAGGGGAATTGTTAAGGAGGAGGGGATGCATTGAAACCCTAATTTATTATTTTTCTTTGCAACACACTTAGTTAATTATCTATTTTCACTTAATCCATACTTCATCTTATAATAGTAAACTGCCAACTGTGTCCTATCCCTTAGGTCTAGCTTGTCTAGCATATTTGAAATATAATTCCTAACAGTACCTTCACTTAAAAACAATTTTTCTGCAATTTCTTTATTGTTTAATCCTTCAGCTACCAAAAGTAGCATATCAAGCTCCCTATCTGATAAATCAAACTTTATGTCTTTCTGAGTAATTTTTTTAATATTGCCTACAATGTTAGAATCAAAGACCATATTCCCTGCATATACAGCGTTTATAGCAGGTATAATACCCTTTATGTTCTGTTTTAATATATATCCCCTACAACCTAGAGAAAGTGCTTTGGCTATGTATTCTTCGTCTTTAAATGTAGTTATTAAAAGTATTTTTGAATCAGGATTTTTTGATAGAATGATTCTAGCTGCATCAATACCAGTCAAATTATCCATTCTAATATCCATAAGTAGAACATCAGCTTTATGTTTCTCATAGAGCTCTATGGCATCATTGCCATCAAAACCAACATCTAACACATTTATATCATTGGCACTTACTATAGTCTTTAATGACTCTACAACTAAGGGGTCATCATCAACAATTATAATATTCACTTTAACTGCCTCCCAAGCTTCACTTTATTTATATTTCATTAATGTCATATGTATCTTAAATCCATTATCAAAACTTGTATTTAAAAACCCATTATATTTATTAGATATTTCCTTTAAAGACACGAGGCCCATACCCTGATAACTATTAAATGACTTTTCATTAAATATACTCCCATTATCTTTAATTACAATAGTATAGAATCTTGGTTGGTTTAATAAAGTTATTTTAAGTTTGTCAGCATTAGAATGCTTTGAACAGTTTGTAATAGCCTCTTTTACAACGGATAGCATATCATATTTTAAGTCGTAGCTGATATTATCGTTAACTTTGTAAACTAGGTCAATATCAATATCTGGCAGATTATCGGATAGTTTCTCAATTTGTTCTTTAAGGTCTAGAGATTCATTATGTAAATTAT
>CAZOSE010000064.1:7959-9884 GCA_964582385.1 uncultured Lachnospiraceae bacterium | reverse complement strand
TGGCTAAGCTGGGAACTTCCAATAGACAGAATATCAAGGTATCCTGTCTTTGCAAGAGTCTTTGCCCATGATAGGAATTCATTTACTGATTCAATTCTTGAAGCTTCTGCAGAATAAGGACCTACGTGTGCCCTAATAAGCGGTGAGAAGTTATCCCTCATATTGGCATCTATTCTCTTTGTTACTGTGTCTTTATTAGTTCCAAACTCTGGGTAATTAGACCTATCTACAGCTTTATTCTCCAAGTAATATCCCGAGTCAATAACTTCTTTTCCAAACTTTAAAAGGCTTTCATCGTATTTATTACCTTCTTGAATCTCAATTGGAATATTCTCTTTTGATACTCCAAGGCGCATTAATGTCTCTCTTGAAGATTCCCCACCTATAAAAGTTTCTACTAGCCCTTTGAATTCTTTTTCTACAGCTTGGCAAGTTTTTGGGAGTCCCCCAAAATATATGGTTTCAACTTGACCCCCTTGATACTTCATCATATTAGCTCTTTTTAGCTCTTCTATAAGGTATCCTATCATATTAATTGCATCAAGTTCATCAAGCCTATAACTAAGTCCAAGCTTAGTTATATTGTTTGAAGCAATCCAATCTACTACTACCTTTCTTCTAACTTCATGCTTATATTCATTTATCGCTTTTTCAACATTATCATCTGCTAAGACTACACCATAACCACATTCTGCTAAAAGTTCTGCCACAGATGATATGCCCATAGTATGTGCGTCTATAGCAGGCTTAATAAAGCCGAATTTAGTATTCGTATTGTTCATTATTTATAATTCCTCCATCTGTAATCATCATCTGCCAGTTCTTAATAAATGTCATATCTAAATATTCTAAATTACGACCTGTTTTTCTAAAATTATTTTTCAATAGTTTAGATGCTAAATCAATAGTTAGACTTGTGTAGGTCATATCTATTCCTAGTATGAACCCCATAGCCTCAAGGGGGACTAGTCCACATGGAATATCCTCGATAACATATCTATGTTCTAGAGAAGGTGGTGCATATATTGTGTCATAGACCTTATTGTTTTGAATACACTCATATAGGCTTTCACCCTCTACATGGTAGGTTCTTATAAACCAATCCCTAGTAGACTCTACTTCATATCCAAGAGCTGAAGAAACAGCGACTCTTTCCAAATCGATATTCTCAATGAATTCACTTACTGTTTTGGAAACCCCGTCATGATAATACTTATAGTTATAAAACTTACTCTCAGTCCAACCTACATTAAGTAACATAGGAGCACAGTGTAAAATCATTCCAACATTGCCAATTGATGTTTCTACAATGGAACTTGCGGGTTTAAAATAAGGCCTAATACAAGATGGAAGTTGTTCAATTACTTCTTGGCTAGAACTAGAATCTAGTGTAGCTAAAAGTACAGAATCTTTAAGAGCTATAATATTAACTCCATCATCTCCTATTTTTCTGCAAGTATAAATAATCGTTTGAGTTTCTGCTATAATCTGTTTATGAACCCTATTATGCATATTATAAATATATTCAAACTCAAGCGCTCCAAAAGTTCTACCTGGATTTAAAATAATAATAGTTGATTTATTAATATTCTTAGCAATAAGTTCGGCTAAGCCCTTGTGGGAATGGGCTGGTGTCGTTATTAATATTATATCAGGATCTATAAGAGCTTCTTTAATATCATCTGTTATTTTATAAATTGGTATTATTCCATGCATAATCCCTGTACAATGAATTGACTTTTTCTCCATTATTGTAGCTATAGAGCTACGAGATCTATTCCAAAGTGTTACTTCATTACCATACTTACTCAAATGAGCCGCCATAGCAAAACCTGAATTGCCTGCACCAATAACTGTAACTTTCACCTTATACCCCACCTTTCAAATTACCTTAATTGTTTCTACTATTTCTCCAAGTCGCTTCT